>CAZGAI010000244.1:0-6311 GCA_964523175.1 uncultured Victivallales bacterium
CAGACTATATACTTTCGTCGGTAAAGATTTTAACTTTTAGCTTGCGATTTTAGTTTTAAATGCGGCAAATCGAAGCGATAATACTCTACCGCTTACGGTATAACTCTTTTATGAACAAATTGTTAGAGTGTATTTTTATTTAGCTTATGGATTATTCAGGTTGAATCATTTTTAATATACTACATTTGATGTAGCATATTTAGACCTAAAAGTAAAATAAAACACTTTATGCATAGTATATTTTGATACTGACAACTTACTGATAGATAGTAAAGAAACGGAATACAAATAAAAAATATAACAAGGAAGGCATGATTAGGATTATAAACATGCAAAAATATCCTATTTTTGGCATTTTTAAATATTAATTGACAATAGTTTCCTATTATCTTGAGGGAAATTCATCAAATAACATTAAATAATATAAGATATCTATATATAAATAATTTTAACAAATCATAGGAATTAAGTTAAGCTTGTTTAATAAATACAGAAAGTAGGGAAAGCGATGAATTACTTTTATAAGACTTTGAACACTCATATTAAATATTATTTATTCATGACACTGTTGTGCTGTAGTTGCGCTATGCTTGGAAGCATCGCAAACATTGGCAAAGGGTCTTATAGAACCACACTGCCGGCCGGCAGTGATCCATCAACAAAAAAACCATATACATCTTTATTGGGATTCCCAAAAGTCTCAAATACATTTAGTAATCCAATACCCACCAATGATTGGGCATCATCCTTATCATGGGGTATGAATGTGGGTGGTAATACAGAAAATTTTTCAGCGAATATGTTTCCACAACCATTAAATCTTAAAACAGACGAAAATGGTTTGATTATAGGTTACCCTAAACATTATGATCTTTTAACTTCATCTCCATATACAAAAAATCCGAATACTGATATAAGTGAATATAAATACTGGTTTAGAAGTGACCTTACAGCTGGATTAAAAAATACAACTTTCCAAAATACAGTGCTTGACAGCAAAAGTGACTGGTTTGCCACAGCTCTCTGGAAAAATGGAAATGATGAACTACGCGCTACAATGGGAAAAGGTTCACCTTTTGTTTATTTCACAAAAAACAGTGCTGATGATGCTGCAATCTCATTTGTATCGCCGGATATGGACAGTTACTCCTTTCCAGTTAATTCAAAGGTTTATGAAATTAATGGATTAAACGGAAATTACACAGGAAACGACACTTTATGGAATCTTGCTGTGAACGGTGATCAAATTGGCTTAAGCATGAAGGTAAAGATATCCTATGACTTTAATGGCAACGGGATATATACACGTTCAGAATATACTCAAATTAATACTGACGGCGACCCG
This sequence comes from uncultured Victivallales bacterium, assembly GCA_964523175.1. Lineage (GTDB taxonomy): Bacteria > Verrucomicrobiota > Lentisphaeria > Victivallales > GWF2-38-69. Next base: position 1,346 of record CAZGAI010000244.1, read on the forward strand.
ATCAGTTTCGAACAACTCAATCCAGGAGCAGGAATAGAAAAATCATTAGGTGAATTTGAGAATATGGTCAATGGTAGTATTCGGGTAGAGATGTGGAAACTTACAAGAATACCCGTTAAAGCCGGAATTATAGAATTGAATACAAAAGAATCACATTTGGAACTTCCGTTTAATAACCTGTCAAGACTTTATTTTAATTTTACAGACAATAACCGTACTTTCTCTGCTACCAAAAGAGAAGGAAATGATTTTATTGGAGAACAAAACGGAAAATCTGCCAAAATTTATTATAATGATAATAATGTATTAGGTCTTAAAATCAACGGCAATTACTATGGGATTTTTTCTCCTGCGGGAAGTACATGGCAGTCAGATACATCACAAGAATATGTTAATAATATCTCTTCATCGTTAAATGGAAAGAATTTTTTCAGCATCGCAGTTCTTCCGGATGGAACAGAAGGTACTATAAGAGAATTTACAAAATATGCATACGCATTTCCTGTTGATTCGGAAATTTCTTATTCATATAAAGAAAGTAATAATAAAGTTACAACAGATTATAACGTAACCCTTGAGCTTAAAGAATCTGGTCATTTAAAAGAAGCAATGATGGCATTGTATAGACATCAATGGCTGAATCTTTCTGATAAAAGTAAATTAGACAATGCCGATAAATATACCGGTTCCAGAGGCACAATGAAACTGATTAAAGGTACATCTTTTCAGACTGTAATGACATTTCCAGGAATTCTGCCATCGTTACCTAAGCTTTCTGCCGAAAGCGGTTTTGACCAGATAAGACTTACTGAATATCTTAATCAGGGATACGCCCAACCTGGTGTTTCGGAAGACAAAAATGACGGATATTTTCAAGGTAAAGAATTAGGACGTTTAACTGAACTTGCACAAATAGCACAGCAGCTCAATGACAAAGAAAAAGTTAGAGTACTAATTAAGAAATTAAAAAAAGAGCTAGAGGACTGGTTTACTGTGTCTGGTGCAGATGACAGTAAATTTCTTTATTATAACAACACTTTTAATACAATCTCAGCGTATCCGGCAGGCCCTTTCTGGAGTGAATCAATTCTGAATGATCATCATTTTCACTATGGATACTGGATTAAAGCAATAGCTTTTATAGCTCAATATGACAAGCAATGGATTAGCTCTAGTAATTATGGAGGAATGATTGAACTCCTGATTAATGATGTTGCAAATTTAAACGATGTAAAATTTACAAAATTGCGCTACTTTGACCCTTATAGCGGACACTCATGGTCTAATGGACCTAGTAATGCTGATAGTTCGAACAATCAGGAATCCTCATCAGAAGCCATGAATTTTGCGACAGCTCTGATTTTATACGGAGTAAATTCTGATAATAGAGAAATAAGAGATTTAGGAATATACCTTTATACAACGGAACTTCAGGCCATAGAACAATACTGGATGGATATCGATCAGGAAGTTTTTCCTGTTGGATATCCTCAGTCAACTGTTGGTATGATATGGGCAGATGGTGCAACCTATTCACTGTTTTTCTCGGGCAGTGCGGAGAATGTTCATGGGATTAATTTCCTACCATTGACAGGCGGTTCACTTTATTTAGGGAGGTATCCTGAATATGTACAGAGAAATTTTGATAATATAAAATCAAACGAACCGGATGAAACAGGATATAACTGGCCCGGCCTTATACAGCAATATTTAGCTTTTACTAATCCCCAATTAGCCGCGTCTAAATTCGATGTTCTTTCTACAGGACCCAGAAATTTGGAGGAGGGTGAATCACTGGCACATCAGTATCACTGGATTTATAACTTAAAAGCTTTAGGAAATATAGATAAAAACATTACAGCGGATATTTCTACATATGCTGTCTTTGATAAAGCCGGTATAAAAACTTATGTAGCATACAATGCTGATAATAACGACAGAACAGTTACCTTTTCTGATGGTATAGCATTAAACGTACCTGCCGGAAGTCTGGCTGATTCAAACGGTGGAATCGTACCTACACTTGACCTGCATCAAACTGATGCAGAAACACCTACAACACCGAATAATTTAAGAAGCACAGCTCAAACTAGCAGCACCATATCTCTTATTTGGGATTCCTCTTCTGATAATCTTGGTGTTGCCGGATATTACGTATACATGAATGGTAATCTAAGACAGAGTATTCCTAATACTTCGTGTATTATTGACAACTTGACATCAAATACTACATATCGTTTTAACGTTCAGGCTTATGACACATCGAATAATCTTTCTGCAAGGACAACTGAAATTCAAGTATCAACAGTACCGAGTATTGATGTTGTACCACCAACTATTCCGACCAATTTGAACGGTAGCAGCATAACGAAAAACAGTGTTATACTTAACTGGAACGCATCTACTGACAACGTTGGAGTAGCAGGTTATGAAATTTATATGGGTAACATTGAAATAGATAGAATTTCCGGGACAAATTACAGTGTTGCAGGTTTATCACCCGACACACAGTACAGCTTCAGCATTAAAGCATATGATGATGCAAATAACATTTCAGCAGAATGCAGTCCTATATCAGTCAGAACCAACGACAACATTCAGCCAACACCTAACTACGGTGTTGATGCCACTCACGCTTGGTTTAGAGACCCTATCGTTACGGATTTTGCAATATTCTTCATTGGAGAAAACGGTAGAAACCTAGGAGGTATCCGTATGGATAAAAACGGAAGTGAATATACCCTTAGTCTTGATCATGGACACATAGCTGCAAACAAAGGTTGGAATCAGTATAAGTTTATTTATATGACAGCAGGAGGACAGAAAGAAACTAACTGGATATCCCGCGACAACAACCCTAATCCTTTTGATACAGAACCACCAACTACTCCAGCAGGTTTAAGCAGTAATAATATATTAGACAACAGTGTCATGCTTAACTGGAACGCTTCATCTGATAACGTTGCCGTAGCAGGCTATGAAGTCTATAGAGATGGCAGTAAAATAACTAATATTACAGAAACTAATTATAGTGTTACAGGATTATCTCCCGATACACAATATAGTTTCAGTGTCAAAGCTTATGATGCAGTTCCTAATATTTCAGATCTTAGTACTTCTGTGGAAATAACAACGGAACCGACTTCACAGAACAATAATCCTGTCGCAAATGATGACTCAAATCAGGTAGAAATAGGTGGAGCTGTCATAATTGATGTTCTTGCAAATGATATTGATCCTGATGGAGATACACCTATTATAGGCAGTATTGTTCAGTATCCGCAAAATGGAACAGCAGTTATTAATGCCAACAGAATTGAATATGCTCATACCGGCAATAACAGCGGAAGTGATTCATTTACGTATAGTATTCATGACGGTAACGGAGGCAGTGCTGAAGCAACAGTAATTCTTACAATTACAGACTCTGAAAATAATCCGAATCGGTTTCCTGTAAAAGTAGTTAACAATACTGGAAGGCCGGATAATCAAGTATATATAACATTCATCGGCAGATTTCCAGAAGAGGAAAAAAGAGGCACAATGGCACGCCTGAATTTTGATACTGAAGAACTCGTTCCAATTAAAATGTCAGATAATGATCCACAGAATGACGATAAATGTACTTCCTATTACAGAAGACTTACTGATCTTACTCATGTAAATGGAAATACATACAGTTTCAAAGTACCTCGGATTGCTTCGGCAAGAATGTATATATCTGTAGATAAACCTGTTTATTTTCATGTAAATGAAGAACCGGAAGGCTTGGCAGAGCCAAATGTTTTAGCTGAAGGTGAAATAAAATCAGGTTACGATACAATTTACGATATTATTGAAATAACATGGCTTTACAATCAGGATATGTTTGTTAACACTTCAAATGTTGATTTTTTGAGTATTCCGTTCAAAATACAGATGAACATGAAAGACGGATCTCAAATTGTACGAGGTTACAATACATCCAGAAGCGAAATTTTTACTTTGGCTGAAAATATGGGCGAGCCATGGAGCAGTTGTATAGTTCGCAATGGCAATGGAGAACCTATAAGATTTCTAGGAGGCACTCTAGGAACAGTTGCCGATATAATCCCTACTGATTATCTTCAACCGGCAATTGACAGTGCATGGAAATACTTTGAAACAGTTCCTATTGACACAACTTTTGGAGGTTGGGATATTGTTAACGGATTGGTTAACAGTAACAATGAATTAGAAGTCACCGCATCGCATAACGCATACGGCTTACAATCTTTTACTATAGCAAAACCTACTTCAAGAGAAGGATTTGCCAGTGAAGGTTCTTTAGCCAAGGGAAGCATTATCGAAAGAAAGATTCAGGCATTTATCGGTGCAGCAATTAACAGAGGAGTTCTGCAGAACACCGCTTCCTGGTGGAACAGAAATGACTATTATAAAAATAGCAGTGGCAATTATGGCCTTTACAATAAGTATGCAGAATTACTGCACTCCGTAGCAATTGATGAAAGATGTTACGGCTTTTCATATGATGACGTCAACGGCCTTGATTCATCAATATGGATGCCGAATGAAAAAGAACTTATTATAACAATTCCAAGCCTAAGTTCAGCTGCTCTGACAAACAGAGCCCCAATAGCCATAAATGATTCTGCTCAGGTTATAGCAGGTTCATCTGTTACAGTTAACGTCCTCGCAAATGACAGTGATCCGGATGGAGATTCTCTGAGTATATTAAATATCGGCACTGCTCCCACAAAAGGAATGGCTTCTCTCATTAATAATACGGTATTGTATACATCAGCAATAGGTTCAGTCGGAACAGATTCTTTTACCTATACTATAAGTGACGGAATCAATACAGCAGAAGCTTCCGTTAACATTTCTATACAGGACGGAAACACTGATAGAAAAAAACCAACTGTTCCGACCGGTCTAACCGATAGCAGTATAACTGCAAACAGTGTTGTACTTAACTGGAACGCTT
>CAZGAI010000245.1:0-6201 GCA_964523175.1 uncultured Victivallales bacterium
TCAATTCTTTCTGTAAATTCAAACAATGTATTACTAGACAAAATAGCACCTATCTACTTACAATTAAACATAGCAATAAATAAAACAATTGTACAAGATTCCGAAGAATACGATCCAATTGATTTTAAAGGCTTAAACTTAAATGGAGATGTAAACTTACACAATGTTACATACGGAAAACTTATTAATTCAAGTTACCATAGCAAATTGGATATAAAAAATAATAAGATAACTCTAATCCAGAAAAAATCACAAATTAACGGTACTGATATCAAATACCAGGGTGTTTTGGAAACCAATCATAGGCGCGGCTATCCATACAGATTTAATACTGAATTCAATAACCTTGATTTAGAACCATTTGTTAAAACATTTGTTACAGGCGAATATAAAAAAGCAGGAGGAATAGTTAATTCATTTATTTTATCTCTTCAGGGAAAAGGTTTTACTACAAAAAGTATATATAAAACATTGAAAGGTAGGCTTGATATAAAGCTAAGCAAACTCTCAGTACCATACCAGATTGAGGAATACAATGTTTTAAAATTTTTGCTTGCTCCACTAGTAATACTCGAGCAAATTAGAACGATGCTGCCTGGAGGATTTCTAGTTAATAACTTTGAAAAAGGTATTACAGCTACTAGAAATATTCTAAATAATGAAAAAAACATTAAATTGATATCCGGCCTTATCATGTTAACAGCCCGCAGTGGCTATGTTGAATTAAATAAGGTAGAATTTTTAGGCGAAAAAAATGAACCTGTCAACTACTCTGATTTTTATGGATCAATAGATTATGATGGTAATTTGGATATTTACTCAAAATCAAATATTAGCGGTCTAATACTGCCGGTTTACATAGATGGTACAATTAAGAAACCCACACCTAACTTTACATTTTTCATTCCAAAGTTTCTATTTTTGAATATTCTTACTATTTTAAATCCTCTTAATATTTTAGACTTTGTATTAGATATCTGCATAGGTGTCTATAAGACATTCGAAGGAATGGCTGTTTATACCTGGGATCTAATTACATCACCATTCTCGTCCGAAACACCAGAAAAAGTTGAGAAAAAGAAAGAGAATGTGGATCAGAATAAAAAAACAGCTGATAAATCTGAAACGGAAAAAGAGGTAAAACAAGTAACTGAATACCTTAAATATTCAGATTGGATTCATTTAGTTTAAGCTAAATACTAACTTTCACCAACGCTAGTTCCAGCAACAAATCCAGTGCTCCAGCAAACTTGGAGATTGTATCCTCCGGTAGGACCATCCAAATCCATAATCTCTCCGGAAAAATAGAGATTTTCAACTAATTTTGAACGCATAGTTTTTGGGTCAATCTCTTTCAAGCTTACGCCGCCCGTTGTTATTATAGCTTTGCTGAACCCTAATAGACTCTTTACAGTCAAAGGAAACTGCTTTAGATATTGACGCAGCTTTCGGCGTTCTTCTTTGGATACAGAATTGCCCTGTTTTTCAGGATCAATCCCAGTTAATCGCAACATAATAGGAATTAGTTTTCCAGGCAACAGTTCCGAAAGCAGATTTTTCATTGTTTTTTTGCCATACCTTTCCAAATCTCTTAAAATTCTTTTATCGAGTTTCTCAAAATCCAAAGCCGGTTTAAAATCAATAAACAGATCAACATGACCAGCAACAAGAAGATTACCAATAGTTTTACTCAAATCAAGAATTATCGGACCGCTCATGCCATTCCCGGTAAACAAAGCTTCGCCGAAACGTTCATCACATTTTTTATTATTCTGATAAATAGAGACAGTGACATTTTTCAAGCTCAGTCCTTCCAGCTCTTTTATCCACTTTTCATTAACAATAACCGGTGTTAGAGCAGGTCTGGTTTCAACAACTTTGTGCCCCATTTCATTAGCCCAAACATAGCCATCACCGGAAGAACCGGTTTTAGGATAAGAAAGACCACCAGTAGCAATAAGGTAATTAGATGCATTAATTTCATCTATATCTGTAATTATTTTAGCTATAAGGTTATTCTTATGAACAATCTTTTTAATGTTACAGTCTGTACGCAGAACAACATTATTTTTTTTAAGTAGTTTTAATAACAGCTGCAGCACATCTCCAGCTTTATCACTTACAGGAAATATCCGTCCTCCCCTTTCTACTTTTGTAGGCAAGTTATTTGTATGAAAAAAGTTTTCAGTTTCTTTTACTCCAAAACGATTTAGTGCGTTTATCAGAAATTTTCCATTTTTTCCAAAAACCGATACAAATTTTCTGACCTCTAATTCAGCATTTGTAATATTACATCTTTCCTTCCCAGTTATCAGAAGCTTAATTCCAGGCGTACTGTTTTTTTCGACAAGTATTACATTAGCACCACACTCGGCGGCACGAAGCGCAGCCATCATTCCCGCCGGCCCGGCACCAATTACTGCTAAATCAAATTTATTTTTATTCATAGTTCAGGTTAAACTTGCTTTGTTTATTTAAAAAGATTGGTTTGTATCAAAATAGTAAGTTATCTTATATATGGAATTGATTCAAATAGAATTTTATGATTTAATGATTTAGCCGGCCATGAATCAGGTGCTACTGCTATAGGCATAACAACAACTCATACAGAAAAAGAGTTAAAGTTAGCAGATCATACAATCAAAAAATTTAATAACATCACTGTCAAGATTACAGAAAACAACTTTGATAGAAAACTCATTATTACTTTTTAAAAGAATGTTTATTAGTAAATATTATGTGAAGTGGTATTATTTCTACTATGCTCTTTGAGCTTTTCTAAAGCATCTTTGATCTCAGGGCTGGACATAAAAAGCTTCCACAATAGGCCTGTTCTATAATTTTCTATCATAATCACAATCGGTCCCTGATCTATACAAATATATGACTCGGCAAACCAGTTGTGCTTTAGATTGAAGGCATCTTTAAACCCATACTTGCCCCATAGTTTACTCTTAAAATGCTTATACATAAAGATCATACTTTCAATTGACTCCTCAGGAGTATAGACTATCGATGAGATAGAACCTGTTGGAGTAATCGTGCCGTTATCTCTAGGAGGATATGGGCTATGAGCAAGATATTGTCCATCTGGAAAAGGAGGAGCTATTTGGGGCTGGTCACTGGCGGTTAATCCCCACAAAGGACCATAATCTTTATAACCTCCAGGATTAGCCTCACAATATCTTTTATTTATCAGAGATATATTTTTAAATGCATCGAAGTATGTTATTCCTTTAGGGAGTAATCCATCATTGATAAATCTGGGATTAAGGCCAAGGTAAGAATATTGTACCCAAAATATTGGCAGGTCTCTTCCCCAGGGGTTATAGTGGTGGAGGTCTTCATCATACCAGGTGAACCCCTGATATTGAAGATACTGTTTCAAACCATATACTTCTACAAAGCTACCCTTTGAGTTTTTAAACAAGTATTTATTTAGATCCGGTCCAGCCCAACCTTGATAATATGCTTTAACTGGAATTGGATGTGTTGGAGACGCCATTGCCAGTATATATGTGATCATTGTTTCATTAAACCCTTGAGCATATCCAACTGTATTGGGTTTTTTATTCAGATCATTTGAATTCCAAACCAATTTAAAGGTTTCTTTGTCTAAGAAGGCTGACCAGTTAACATTTTTCCATAGTGAATTTGAAAGGTCTCTTATTTTGTTTTCTACTTTATTATTTTTATTATAATATTGCCGAGCAGTCAGCACTCCCTGAATAAAATATGCAGTTTCAACTATATCTGCTCCCTGGGGTGTATTCGGTTTAAACCTCCAGGCTTTTCCTGTTTCACCATTTATATAGTGAGGAAAAGCACCATGCCAGGCCTTAGTTTCTTCAGTATTTTTTTCAGGTAAAGAATTTTCATAAAACGATAATATTTTCAGGGTTCTTTCTGCTGCCTGCTCCCTTGTTATAAAGTTTCTTTCAGCGCCAACAATAAAAACCATTAATCCCATACCTGTACCGCCAGTAGCGCATTCGTCATATGTATTCTGATTTGGGTCCTCTGACTTTCTAAAAGGATAACGTTCCCGCACTAGCTTCGTTACAGGATGTGCCCCGGTATAGAAGTAATCAAAAGTCTTGTGCTGAACTTCTGTTAATAAATCAATAACAGCTGGTGATGTTATTTTTGGGTATGTATTGCTGCTGACACAGGAACAAAAAACTATCACGGCCAATATTAAAAAAAGAGGTAGTAGAAAAATTTGTTTTGCCTTCATTTTTTCCTTTCAATATAAAAATTTAAAAGTATATGGATTTTCTTATCAACCTGATATAGTTAATAATATCATATTTTTCGTTAAAAGAAAATAACTAAACAAGTTTAACTTGCCAGTAAAAAATATATATTATAAATAGGTATTTGAAAAATTATAATAGATAATAGATCAAACTTATGATTCAGATTTTTCCGTAATAACACACAGCCTTTATCAGGTCTATTACTTAATCCAACAATATGAGGAGTAAAATGAAAGTTCTTATTAAGCTCACAGTACTGTCTGTTTTATTTTTTAGTATTAATTTATCTGCAGATTTTATTGGTTCTGGAGAGAACATAACAACAGTGTCTAAAGTTAAGTATGCCGGCCCTGATACATCTATTGTTCTTCAAGGAAATATTATCAAGAAGATAAGACCTGATGATTATATTTTCAGGGATTCAACAGGTAAAATCAAAATTGAGATAGATGCTCTAGGTTGGAAAAATATGACTGTTACACCTGATACTTTAATTAGAATTTACGGTAAACTCGGAAATGGACGTATCGGAAATGTAGATTTGGTTATTACTAGAGTGGAAATCATAGAAACTGGTTCTCAATAAAAATCCTCGCAGAGGGTTAAAAAGTAATGAAAAACTGAGAATCAGACAGTTCAGCTGCAGGTAATTTTCCTGTCAATTGAAAATTTATATTCTTCCACTGCTGCTCGAATTTTTTCAGCAAATAGTTTAACCTGTTTTTTAATAATATCTTTAGCTAAAATGACAAACTCTTCCCCTCCCCATCTAGCATGAATATCGGTTGACCGTATAGAACTGTTGTTAACAAGACATGAAAGTTCTTTTAAAACTGTATCACCAGCAAGATGTCCAGAATTATACGTCGGTAAAGATCTTAACTTTTAGTTTTAAATGCGGCAAAGCGAAGCGATAATACTCTACCGTTTACGGTATATCATTTACTTCTGATAATTTATCTTATATTTTTATTCTGTTATTTATTAAAAAGAAACTTTTTTTTTATAATGACTGTGCTAATCTATGATTCTATTTTTTTCTAATACCTTACTCTATTAATAAATATTAAATTTATTTTATTAAGGTATCAATTTAATTAAAACAAATAAAAGGAACATAGAAGAGATGTCCAGAATTATAACCTGCAATACGCCAGCGCATATTGCAGGCAACCTTGCTAACAGCATCTGCGTACAGAAAGTAAACGGCTGTCCGTGGAAAATTTTATATCTAGGAATACTTGCAGGAGTATACATATCATTCGGAGCAGCCATTGCAACATTAGCCACAAGCGACCTTTCACAACATATTGGAATAGGTTTGACAAAGATTATAGGCGGATCCGTCTTTTCTGTCGGCCTTATATTAGTTGTAATAGCAGGAGCAGAACTTTTTACAGGAAACAATCTAATGCTGATGAGCGTCCTGGACAAAAAAGCAAATCTGAATAAAATGCTTTTTAAATGGCTGGTTGTTTTTGTCGGAAATTTTATCGGTGCCATATTTTTTGTATTTTTAATGTACCAGACTGAATTATGGAAATCAAATGATTTTCTTACCGGTGTACAGGCAATAAAAATTGCTAATGCAAAAGTTAATTTATCATTTTCAGTAGCCCTTTTCAGAGGGATCTGCTGCAACTGGCTTGTCTGCTTAGCTGTCTGGATGGCTTTAGCAGCAAGAAATACTATTGGAAAAATATTCGCTATTTATTTTCCTATAATGACATTTGTAGCACTTGGTTTTGAGCATAGTATTGCTAACATGTTCTTTATTCCAATGGGCATAGCTCTTAAAGGTACTGAGGTTGCAGCTGCATCCGGGTTAAACCTGATAAACTTAAACTGGAGTAACTTTATAACATTAAATCTACTACCTGTCACTTTAGGTAATATAATTGGTGGATCATTCTTTGTGGGATGGCTGTACTGGCTGATATAT
>CAZGAI010000246.1:0-6196 GCA_964523175.1 uncultured Victivallales bacterium
CATGCGTTAAAAAAGAAGGAACTTCGTTTATCAGTCAAGAAGTATAATGAAGAGCCATATGATTCGGAAGGAAAAAACAGCGCTTAAAAACGCTGCTTAAAAAAACATATTTTTTCTTAACGTATAAAAAAGGATAATTACGTAATCTTTACGTCAAAAAAGGAGGAAGTTTCCCGCAAAATTCAGCTTTGCAAAAGAAAAATTTTGAAATATAATTAGACGGCCATGAAAAACGATAAATTTTGGACTATGGTGAATAACTTTTGAAATAAAATCAGATTTAATCAAAAGTTTTCGTGGGCCGTCTAATTATTTACCAATACAGAATTTACTAAAAATAGTTTCGTATATATCCAGGTCTGCCTCTTCACCGATAATATTTCCAAGAGCGGAAACAGTAGTTCTTAAACTTACAGCTGCCAGCTCCCAATCTTCATCAGATAAAGTATTAATTATGTCCGAAATCAGTTCTAATGATTGTGCAAGCAGTTCTGCGTGTCTTGCGGAAACAGCTATTTCAGGTTCTGTAGCATGAGGATGTTCCCAAACCAGCTTTTCAAAAATATTCAGGAACCTGTCAATTCCAACTTTTTCAGTAACAGAAATCCTTACGGTTGAAAAAAGCGTATCAGGTAAATCTTCAGGGTCATCAACCTGATCTACTTTATTCCACAAAGCAATAACATTTTTTACACCTTTTAAATGTTTTTCCATTTCTGCCTGTTCTTCAGCCAAGTCTTTATATGAAGCATCAAGAAGCCATACTGTAACCTGTGAACGCTTTAAGGAAGAGAGCGTTCTTTTTATGCCAATCTCTTCTATCAGGTTGTCGGATTGTCTAATCCCGGCAGTATCTATCAGTTTTACTGGTATACCGCGCACATTAGCAAACTCTTCAAGTGTATCGCGTGTTGTCCCAGGAATTGATGTAGTAATCGCACGATCATACCCCAAAAGCAAGTTCAACAGGGAAGATTTCCCTGCATTAGGTCGCCCTGCAATCACAACCCTGATACCGTCACGCAACACCGTCCCCTCTTTTCGTGTACTGTATAAATTTTCAATTTCAGTTTTAATATTGGAAAGCTGTTTTAAATGTTCTTTAACAGGTATAAAATCAAGTTCTTCTTCAGGAAAATCCAGTCTGGATTCACATTCGACAAGCATTGTTATTAATTCATTTCTGATTTCAGAAATCTTTCGTCCAAGTACCCCATCCATCTGACGTTCTGCTAAATGAACGGCCATATTACTGTTGGCAGTAATCAGATCTGCTACAGCTTCGGCCTGCGTAAGATCAAGTTTGCCGTTAATAAACGCTCTGAATGTAAATTCACCCGGCCCCGCCTGTCTTGCCCCGCACCTTATTACTTCATCTAGAACACGCCGTGAATTAAATGAACCTCCATGTGCATGGATTTCAACAATATCCTCCCCGGTAAAACTCTTAGGTCCAGGCATATATACAGCCAAAACAGGTTCTCCCACTGGATCATTATCAGGATATATCCACCCATACATAAGGAGTCTTCTGTGTTCAAAACAGAGTTTTTTCTTCTTTGATTTCCAGACTTTATTCCCAATTTCAAGGGACATCCTGCCGGAAATTCTAACAATAGTAACTGAAGAACCTACTCCAGAACAAATTGCCGCAATTGTATCTTCATCATTCATAAAAAAATTACCAACCGTCAGTTAGAGCTACATGAAATTATATTTTAAATGTACAGGAATTTGCTTTTTAAGCTGTTGATAAACAACAATATCATATTTTACATTAAAAGAAAGTAATAAAACATGTTTAACTTGATTCCCGAATTATTGTATTCTATTCAGTTCATTTTTATAATAATTATTGTTTCTTAGACACTACCGAACCTACCTCAGTAGAGGAATTATTTATTTTTAATGTTGTCAGTGATCTGTGCTGTTTATATTCTGTAATACCACTTTTTCTCGACTTTATAGAGGCAGCTGTTTTACGCAAACTGTCATTTGACGAAGGGGTAACAAACTCTTCCAGTGCATTAACAACTTTTGCTTCTCCAGGAGTATGCATTTTAACATTTAGGGATTTATTAGTAGGATTATAAACTCTTAATATTAACGAAGACGGATCATATGTTCCTAGTTTTGCGGCGGTTATGATTGCGGGAGGTGCTGCCTCAGCAAGAGTGAATGAATCATTGACATTTCCTTTTGCCCCAGTTTTATCAGGTATTACCTGTGCAATAATTGGCCTTTGATATTCCAGTGATTCTCTTAAAAGATTCCCGTTTTCAGGTTTTAATGTTTTATCAGGTATTCGTAAAGCATATTCTACCGGAGTTGGCGTTGAATCTTTTGGAAATAAGGTTTTGGTGTAGGTACCATCATAACCTCTTCTCCACAAGCAACCATACACAGCATTATCATAAAAAGACCAGGCTGGGACTCCTTTGTGGTAGAGTGCAAAAAGAGTTTTTACCGGTGTCTCTCTCTTTGTGTTTTGTGCAAGAAAAAAATTGAAAGTAGGGGCGAAAAGCGGGCTCTCATGTCCCCAGTCAAACGGTTTCCAATCAGGCTTGGTTGTTTCTGTAAGCCAGTGATAAGGCGTTCCATAAGTAATACAGGTGCTATCGGAAACATTAGATAGAGGGAATTTTACAAAAACAGAATAATAGTCTTTGGCATTACCCAGAGCCTTTATTTCTACAAGTTTAGAGTTATGCTTTATTGTATAAAACGTGCTAATACCACTGGTTGGATTTATAGTTTCTATAGTAGTTACATGTCTTCCGGGGTTCACAGACTTAAGCTCAGTCTTACCTGGAACAGGTTTAAGGTTATCTTTAAAAGGGTATTTATTCCTGTATTTCTGGAACAGAAATACAAAGGCGTTTCCATGATGTTTTGTCCCATCACTCTGATCGATGGGATAACTTTCAAGAAACTCATAATACCGATTCCCTCCATGCGATTTTTCATCGAATAAAGGCATATCCCTTTTGCTACCAAAATAAATATTAGAAATACACCAGTCTTTTTCTCTGGAAAATTCTATCCTGTAAACTCCATTGTCAACACTCAGGTTTTCAATATTAAGTATACTTAGAGCACTACCATTAATTGCTATTGTATTAGATTTTGAGTTTTTGGGGGATGGTTCTGAGTCAGACAAACTAATTATTGTATACCCCAGGCTGGGAATATTATTCCCAACAAAGTATAGTTTTTTAGCATTGCTGTCGAACTGCACAGGCTGTCCTTGTGAGGTTGACTTTAATTTTAATACTAAATTTGAAGCTAGGTCATTTATGTCCATTTCTATATATGCATTGTCCAGAGGAAATCCATTAGGATTATAAACAATAACAGAAGGTTTTTCTTCACTTAGTTTTGATTCAACTGCCAAGTCTTGAGCAATAGCTGAAATAAGCTTATTATTAATATCTTCCGCTAACTTTACAGCACCGCTTAATTTTGGTATATCTTCATTTTCATAAACACCATTATTTGTGCATCCTGTAACATACGCATGATGTGTACTTGGAACAACATCTTTCCATATATCGTCCAGGCTTACCTCATGTTGCTCCACTCCACCAATATTCTTTATCTTGCATATTGCCTGGAGTGTTTCTGCGGTAAGAAGTGAATTTGTAGCAAGCAGATGCAGTCTTTTGAGTTCAGGACAGCTTGAATATAAACCGTTTGAAACAGGAGTATTTTTGAAACCTTTTTCCGTTTGCGGAAGTTTTACACCTGCTAAGTCCTGCAGTTGTTTATAGTGATCAAAAGTTCCACTTACTGCCCAAATGCCTTTAGATTTGTTATTTTCATTAAACTCATTGATAATATCCAATAAATTTGTACAAACTGGCATCATATCATCACATAGCGGAACATATAATATATCTCGATCCCGATTAGCTGTACCGGAAGTTAAAATTTCTATACTGTCATTAAGAGCCTCAGAGTCAGTACGATCTTTGCCTTTCTCTAGGGATCCCGGTACTCCTGACACTTTATTGGAAAAACTTTTCTGTCGCTTCTTATCTGGAGAATTGTCAAGATAGATACTGTTCATTTGGTACATGCCGAGTAAAAAATGAACTTCTGTTGAAGAACCGTCTACCGCATTCCAGACAAAATCAGTTCCATATTTGTTTAAAAGCTGATCGGCCGGAGAACCTTTTTTAAGCTCTGAGGCTACAGTAACTGGAAGCCGTGGGTTATTATCAAAAACAGCATCTGCACCGCCTATATCATCTCTGGTGCCTCCAATTCGGCCAAAACCGAACCCTTTCAAATCCATTGCTTCCAGCAGTGCCGGTACATTAGGGTCAATTCCGAATGAATCAGGAATCCATGCATATTTGATTTTCGATCCATTTTTATATCTCGGAACATTTTCTTTGACCCATTTTGTTCCAAGCAGCTGATTCCTTATAAACGACTCTCCTGTTGAAAGAAGGCTACTTGGAGATGTCATTCCCCCACCGACAATACGAAGATTCTCAAGATTTTCAGCAGTCCATAAATCCTTTTTATATTGAGTCTTTCCTTTAGACATATCATCATAATATCTTTGCAAAAAGGCGATTTCACATATCTGATAGTAATATTTCTGTTTATCATTTGCATACTTCTTAAGCAGGGAAAAAACTCCATCCTTACTCCAGATACCTGCTGAATCACCATCGTAAACTATTTTTAGATCCCACCCTAGATAATTACTCCTGTAACTCTTGGGCTTTGCCGATGAACCACCAAAGCTGGAATAAAAATTTTCAAAAGTATCTGTCCAGTTGTAGTCATTGTGGCTTGCCTCACCAACAACTAGTATTTTTTTTACATTTACATTTTTCCCATTTACTTCTGGTGTTATACCAAATACTGCTTTTATTTCAGAGTTATAGTTAGCTAGTGTACTAAGGGACACTAAAAAGCTGATAGACATAAGTAGTAATACCACTAAATGCAGTTTTCTTTTTTTGTGTTTCAAGTGTTTCACGATTAACTCCTTCAAAACTGCTAGCTCGTTTTGAGATTTATATAGAAAATTGTACTGTTCAAGGCAGAAACTGTCTACTGCGTATTAGTTTTCAAGATTCAACTTTAAAAAAGTTGGCTGGAACAAAAAATGTGAATTCTCTGACATCGTCAAATGGCCTGAAAGGCGAACATATCAGTCCAACCGGTTCAAGATACCAGATAAATAGAACTTCTCCCCATTAAATAGAATTAAATCAGATTGCTAAACTCTGCATTTAAAGGGTGCCAGAATTTGATCCTATGGATTCAATGTTATTAGGTTCAATGTTATGCATTAATGAAACTAGGCAGGCGGCTCCCCAAGCATTAATATCCACAGAATTTATGTATTCACATTGATCATGAGTTTTAATCCAATCAAATTTTAAATAATATGTAGGGAATTGTCTTTCCCAAATACTCCACATCAATCCAGTTTTTTTATCACGATGATTCCATGCCGTATCCACATTTTTCTGCATCCAGTTCAAATAGCCTGTTGCTTTTTGGGTTTTACCATTAAGATTTAAAAAATTTATAAACTGCCCCATGTATCTACAAAAAATAGCTTTGAAGCCAGTGTTATTTCCGATTCGTTTCAGTAAATAAAACGTAGTAAATCCCTTATCATCGCAAGACAAGGCTGGACCTATATTACCAATACCTTGAAAAATTTCAGGAGGTAGGATACCTCCGTAAACAGTAAAATTATTTCTTGTCCAATCGGCGGCATTTAAGGCGTATGTAATATATTGATTATTCTTTGTTATTTCATAAAGCATGTAAGATGCACCAATAAAAACCCCCTGGTTATATGTTGCAGCAAAGTACTGACTGTCTGGCGGCTGAGGATTTCCCGCCATATTAAGTTGTTCATTAACTTTACCATTTTTATATAAAGTTTTAATAATCCAGGAATACACGGTTTCTGCATCTGTTAAATAGTTTTTATTTTTTGTTAATTTATATAGTTTACAGGCTGCAATAACTCCGGGACAATTACTACATGAAGAATAGAATTGAGCCCCATCTACCCCTGATAATGCCCATTTATATGCCCCTATATCAGTATCAAAGAATCTGTCTTTTGCATCTTTATAGGCATCTGTCGCCCAAGTTAAATATATTGTTACTACTCAGAAGGTATTTGCCTTACTGTAGTAAAAATATTTTGTTATCG
>CAZGAI010000247.1:0-6179 GCA_964523175.1 uncultured Victivallales bacterium
TTGTTATCCAAGTAATACTAAAAATATGATAGAGGAAAGGGTTTTTTCGATGTCTTCATTATTTTAGAATTACTTATTCTTTAAACACAACTCTTACAGTACCAAGTTTTTGTTCATCGCCTTCAGTTTTATATACAATATTCTCGCTTGCAAGATGGTAACCCTGACCAAGGTTGTTTATTTTTCCCCTGATAAACTCATAACCTTTTTGCTCTTTATAGAACGAAGGAGACTTCTTGTTGACTTCTACAATATCAATATACACACATTTATTACGGACGAGGAATGACTCCATAATAACGTTAATTCTATCATTATCAATACTCCACAACGGTTCTTTTAGTAGTTTAGATAAACTGACTGCCTTGTTCTCAGCCTTACTTTTTATGTTGATTTCTTTAATATTAGACATACAACTACAAAGCATAGTCATGATAACTACAATAAACAATTTACCCATAATAAAAATTCCCTTTCTAGTTTATTTTTCTCAACTGTCTGCCAATCAAAATTAAACTGCCGCTGCTATTGATTTTTAGCTGATCTATTTTTATACTCATAACTTTTTAAACCTATTGGGTTAGTATTTATAGTGATTACTCTATAATATGCTACACATCAATAGGTTTTCTATACAAAAGTGAGTTCTAACTAACTTTTCCAGATTACTGATAGACAGCAAAGTTATATTGCTCATTTAGAGAAAATACCAAAACAAGTTTTATTTAATTCTACTTACCTCTGTATTAATTTCATCTAAGAGTTGTGCTTCGTTGTTTTTTAGGCGGGTAACGCCAAGTTGAAAGAAAAATCTATCAATAGACCTTATATGAATTTCTACAACATCATCTTCTTTTTGATATAATCGCACCGTGTTTTCAGTGTGACTTATAATAAATATTTCATTAGTGGCAAATGCAATAATTCCTTTTTCTTTGTCAGAAGTACTTTCAAACACATTAATTCCGAGGTATCCAACTTCAGAATCGAAGGGTTTATATTTATCCCGTACATTTACACAAGCCTGCTAGGCTGTATCGTAGGATACATTCCTTATAGCATGCCGTGTGTGACCGCAACCCATAAGAAAAAAAGAAAGCGAAAAAAGTAAAATTAATATTTTCATATATAGTAAATATATTATTAAACTTAAATGAAATCAAACCTTTGGTGCCCGATATAAAAATTGAATTTAGGTGTTGGGATTATTGTATAATAAAAAAATCAACAAATATTTCAATATTATGTTTAATGGAATGTTTTAAATAGCTTTGCCTATATAAGAAATAAATGATATTGTTCTGAGTAATTCGTTTGATTTGTTTAATTCGTTGATGGAGAACAACAGAGTTGTAAAGGATTTTTTTTAAAGCTGTTTCTCCTCCATGAAACCTAATATGCATCAAATTTATAAAAAATAAAAACAAGGTTTACCTTGATATGAAAGCAAAAACATTAGTAATAACCGGTTTTGGCCTTAATTGTGAGGTCGAAACAAAAGCAGCATTTGATTATTGTGGCGCTGAATCTGATTTAGTACACCTTAATGATCTTCTGAACAGGGAGAAATCTCTAGATGATTATCATATTTTAGTATTTATTGGTGGGTTTTCCTTTGGAGATCACCTTGGAGCAGGGACCGTTTTTGCAAATAAGGTGAAATACGGTTTAAAAGAAGATATTAAAAAGTTTATTATTGACGGCAAGCTTATAATCGGAATCTGTAACGGATTTCAGACCTTGACCAGACTGGGACTTCTTCCCGGTATTAACGGAGACTATTTTGCTGAACAATCTGTTGCTCTGGCATGGAATGACAGCGGTGTTTTTAGAGATTCATGGGTTAACTTAAAAGCTGAAGAAGACTGTCCATGCATCTTTACTAAGGGTATTGATACACTTGAAGTTCCCATCCGGCACGGAGAGGGTAAATTTGTAGCAAATCCTGAGGTATTGGCGGAAGTTGAGGAGCAGCATCTTGTAGCATTGCGGTATGCTGATTCAGCAGGAGTCCCTACTGATGAATTCCCGCTGAACCCAAACGGATCGCTAAATAACATTGCTGGAATATGCGATTCAACCGGGAGAATTTTCGGTTTGATGCCTCATCCTGAAGCTTATTTATCTCCTTACAATCACCCAAACTGGACAAAACAGAAAGAATCCGGGACCCTACCCAAAGAGGGAGCCGGTGTTGTTGTATTCAGAAATGCAGTGGAGTATATAGAAAATAATTTCTGATTTTAGAGATCAGATTAATATATTTTTTTAACTGGAGAAATTATGAAAGTTATAAATCCCACTCTCCTATTTATTGTGCTTGTTTTTTTCTGTGCTAATTCTTTGCTAGCTGCTATTCCGATTGAAGAGCATCATGTAAGAATAGATAAACATAACGTTTACTATAATACAGTGGGCAAAGGGGATAAGGTTATTCTATTTCTGCATGGTTTGTTTGCTGATAAAGAGCAGTGGATACCGTTAATGGAGTATTTTTCTGATAGAGGTTATTATACTGTCGCACCGGATCTTCCCGGATATGGCAAAAGTAGTGACTACCCGTTAAGTGTTTATACAATTGAGAATCAGGTTATCCTTATTAAGGAACTTGTAGATGAAATAGGTATTAAGAACATTAATCTTGCAGGAAATTCTTTAGGTTGTGCAGTTGCAATAGCATTTACAGAGAAATATATGGATGATGTTAAGACCCTGGCTCTGTTAGGCGGACCGGCCGGTCTTGGAAAATGGTCTCCAGAAATAATGAAAGCATTTAAAAACGGAACTAATCCTTTTGTTCCTCTGTCTGAAAATGAATTTAAAAAAGAAATGCAGCTACTATTTTTTCATCCACCTGAAATACCGCTGAAAACAGTAAAAAGGATTGTTGCTGGCTATAAGAAAAGCTTAGATAAATACATCTGCATTTTTAATATATTTAACCTGTCGATTTATAACTTTACTGTTAATTTTAATATCAGTTTTAGAAAACCTACTTTAATTGTCTGGGGTAAAGAAGATAAAATTCTTACTGCTGCTGATGCGAAAGCTGCACAGAAGAAAATGCCGGGAAGTAAACTTGAGCTATTAGATAATGCCGGACATCTGTTAATGATTGAAAATGCTAAAGAAGTTGCTGGAATATATTTTAAATTTCTTAATGTTAATTAATTGTCTACGAGTTAATCTTCTTCTAAGGAAGACTGTATTTCATTATCTACGAATATTTAATACTGCTTTAAATTATCTGTTATCGGTGTTAAGTTAATTTCTGTTAAATTTTTTTATTTGAATTAACCTTTTGTTGTATGTTACCTCTGATCCTGATAATTCAACAATAATATATACCATAAACAAGGAAATAACATGAGTAAATTAACACTGGGGGTCATTGGGACTTCCAAAAAAGTGGATGAGCGACGTTTTCCGATTCATCCGGAGCATTTGTCTCGCATTCCTGAATCAATTCGTCGTCAGATGATATTTGAAGAGGGCTATGGAGCACCATTCGGTATCGCAGACTCGGAAATTGCAGCTCTAACGGGTGGTATTGCCACACGACACGAATTATTGGCCGACGTTGGCAGGGTTATCATTCCCAAGCCAGTATTAGCTGATTTACTAGAACTTAGAGAAGGTGGAACACTATGGGGGTATGTGCATTGTGTACAGCAACGGGATATGACCCAAGCTGCACTCGATCGTAAGCTGACGCTCATAGCCTTTGAGGATATGTCTGCTTGGTCTCCTGACGGTCATATTGGTCTCCACACATTCTATAAAAATAACGAAATGGCTGGCTATTGCGCAGTAATACATGCCTTACAGCTCAGAGGTATAGATGGGCACTACGGCGATCAGCGCAAAACGATCATTTTAAGTTTTGGTGCAGTCAGTCGGGGGCGATATACGCTCTCAAGGCGCATGGGTTTAGAGATATCACAATCTGCGTTCAGAGGCAAGACTACGAGGTGCGTGAAGAGGTACTCGATTGTAACTATGTAAAAATCCGGGCAGGCAGCGAGGACGAGGCACGCATGGTGGTGGTGGAACGCGATGGAACTGTGCGGCCGCTGACTGACCTGATTAGTGAAGCCGATATCATCGTGAACGGAACCTTTCAAAAAACGGAAAAGCCTACCCATTTTGTGCTCGAATCTGAAAGCTCATGCCTCAAGACTAATAGCCTGATTATTGATGTCAGCTGCGACGAGGGAATGGGATTCTTTTTTGCCAAACCAACCTCATTCAAGAAGCCGATGTTTAAATATGAAACCTTAGATTACTACGCAGTGGATCATACTCCAAGCTATCTCTGGGAAAGTGCAACGCGATCAATCTCAGCCGCTCTCATTGTTTATTTACCGACAGTGCTGGCGGGCCGTGATGCCTGGCAGCAAAATGAGACTATTCGACAGGCTATAAATATTGATGGTGGCATAATTCAGAAATCCTCTATTCTGTCGTTTCAAAAGCGTGAGCCTGACTACCCTCATGGCCCACTTCTACTTGGTTGAAAATGCAGTCCAATATTAAGTTCCAAAAGAAGGATGTTTACATGAAAATTTTCTGCTGCATCCTGGGTACTGTTCTGTTTCTCATGGTTATGCATATAATGCTACTATTATGAAACATAGCGGAAAGCTTATGGCTGAACCTGGTAAGGATATTATAAACAATGGTGTAGTTGTCATAAAAGATGATATTCTTATTGGTGTGGGAGATCAAACTCTTCTAAAGAGATACAACGCACCGGTAATGATTGATGCTGATGAAAACCTTGTGATGCCGGGATTAATTAATGCTCATAACCGTGTACCTATGATTGCATTTAGAAGCATCCATTCAAAAAATAATGGCAAACATATCTATAATCGGATATAAAAAGCAGTAAATTCATTTATGTAAATGAATCAATTTGTAAAATGTTTGGATATTCGTAAGTGTAAAATTCAGACCATCTAGTCGGCTGACCTTTTAGGCATTAAATTTAGGTATTCTCGTTAATATATTAACTTTCAACTAAGGATACCAGATGCCCAAACACCATAAGCATATTGTAGAAAAATGGAGCAGAGTAGTAGAAAATATTGATAATTCAGCATTATCTGCCATTGAATACTGCAAAAGAAACAATCTATCAGTTAAGACTTATTATTCCTGGAAAAGTAAACTGAAAAAATTTAAGTCTCAAAAATTCAGTCTCGGGAGTTCTTTTCAGGAACTCAAGCTCAAAGAGCCTCCAGCAAAAGAATCTTCAACTCCTATAGTGCCTGAGAATATTGAAATTCTCTTTAATGACAAAATCAGAATATTAGTTACTGAAGATTTTAATGAATCCTTGCTTCTTAAAACGATAAAAGTTCTTGATAAAGCAATATGCTGAATATCAACTCCCAGAGAATATACCTTTACAGAAAGCATATTCACATGAACTGCAGTTTTGAGGGGCTCTCCAATATTGTAGAAAAAATGTTCCCTGACCAACTTCTAACAGGAACCATTTTTTATTTCTCAATAGATTCTGAAATAAAATTAAAATAATAACCTGGGACAGAGATGGACTTCTGATATTCTACAAGCGTCTTGAAAAAGGTAGATTTGCCGTTGATGAAAACGGCAAGACTGAACTTACAAGAAGAGAATTTCAGATGCTTTTTGAAGGTATAAAACCAAAATCGTTAAACAGAAGATTTTCTTTAAAATAACACCAATATTTGAGTTCAATTTTACCGTTTTTATGCTATGTTTTAATATGGTTGCTGAAGTTAAAAATCTGAATAATAAAATTGCTGAAATGGAGCTTACTATTCAGCACCTGAACGACCAACTTACATGGTTTAGAAGGCAGATGTTCGGCATGAAATCAGAACGAGTTACGGATTTTCCATGCAACACACCTGACCTGCCGGGTTTTGATTTTGGAAATGCTGAAATTGAAATACTCCCAAAATCTCATATTAAACCACATGACAGGAAACAGTCTAAAAGCAGGAAGGGAGAGTTCAAACTTGAGGTAGGAGAAAACGTAGAGGTTGTGGAAAAAGTTATTGATATCCCTGAAGTTGATAAGATTGACCCTGCCACTGGGAAGAAGCTTGTTTGTATCGGTTATGATAAATCTGATAAACTTGTTGATCCAAAACTACTGCCTAAGTCCAAATTATGTGACGCAATTA
>CAZGAI010000248.1:0-6173 GCA_964523175.1 uncultured Victivallales bacterium
TTTGTTGCTTCTAATTTTAAATCATTCTGCGAAATTTATTAATAATTCTTTAAAGGTTATTTGGCTTGCAAACAATCCCTTTTTTAGTTCTTCCATCAATTTTAATAACGGCTGGCTGATTGAACTGGACATGCCTCACATATTTATCCTCAAAAATTATTTTTTGGTTATTTAGGAAGTCAACATCATAAAATCCATCATTATTGAATGGATTGATAGTAAAGTAGCCCACATGAAAAGAGGTAAGGTTCTGAAAGAAATGAGTTCCCTGGCTGGGATCAATCTGAAAGTTTTTAAGTCCAGCTTCTATTATCAGGCGGGCAGCTGATATTTGTGACCATTTAACAGGAATTCCAAGCCATGGGTCATTTGATCCCCACCGTCCCGGTCCTATTAGAATGTAGTTTTTATTTTCTTTGACAAACTGTGAGTTAAGCTTATCAACTGAAAGTGCAATAAGTTTAGTATCTGCAGGGTCAAAAACTTCAGGTTTCACATATACAATATCAAAAATACCATCGACAATTCCATTACCTAAAGCCAGATTACTAGAGATAATCAGATCCCCTTCTCCATGATGGCTAAGGTCTATCTCAGTTTTTTCCTCTGTTTCAACTATTGGACGTATTTGGAGAAAGTTAAAGATTTTTGGGTGCCCTGGAGGAGTATCAAGATTAACTGAAAATTCGATTTCCACCTGATTGTTCATTTCCTTTTGCCCAATCTTCAATAGTTTCTGCAGTACATCAGCTAACGGAAATGAGTTGTACTTTAGTATATTGGAAAAGGTTATAAGCTTCTTACCACCTTCGTGAATGCCATCGCGCAAAACATGATCCTGGTAATCAAAAGTCGATGCCACAAATTTAAGAGCTTTGTCATTTTCAGCCTGTCTGACTTTAAGTTTTAGCAGATTAACTGATTCGTCAAGCGATGAATGAAACTTTTCGGGATCAAGGTCGAGCGCATAAAATTCTTTTTGAGTATCCTTAAGTGCAAATTCCAAAACTGAGAGTTGTAAAATCTTTTTTGGATATTTAGGACAGAATCTCATGGAAATACCTCCTTCAACGATGGTTTTCCCAAGTCCAAAAGCGATATTTGCTATTCCATCTTCGCTTTTTTCCGGTTCAATGGGATAGAAATTGACTGATCTGGCAACTCCTGATATTGTTGGATAAAATCTATTACCATATTTACAGCCTGTAATTTCCTGTACCACAACACCCATTTTTTCTTCATCAATCACATTAGAAGTAGCTGCACTGTATGCCTTACTTTCTTTAAGGTATACTGAAGCATAAACACTTTTGATGGCTTGTTCCAGTTGCAGGTGTTTAACTTTTATATCATGATGGTTATTGGGGATCATAAAGGTGGAGTATACGCCGGCAAAAGGCTGGTAATGACTGTCTTCAAGTAGGCTTGACGAGCGCACAGCCATGGGTGATTCTATAGCTTCACATATTTCTTCTATATATTTGTTCATACGTACAGAAGGTGCAGCATTGGTAAAACGCTCTATAATTTGCTCATCTTCAACATCAGATAAAGCAAATTCCCAAAGATTATTATCATCCATAAATTCAGTAAAAAGATAAGTTGTGAGTACTATTGTACGTGGGATTGTAACTATCACATTATCCCAATTATACATTAACTTATGCTTTTGTATGAATGAGTCAATAAATGCCAGTCCTCTTGCTTTACCTCCCAGCTGTCCATCCCCAAGTCGTGTAAAGACGGCGTAATCATCAATATGGCTTGCAATAATACCACGTCCTTTCGTTTTTCTATAGTTTGCTATTGAATCGATAAGAAAACTCCTTACTTCTTCTATATTGTTAAAATCATCAAGAGTTATATTAGCAATCAAACTGGAAACGGAGAATAAAGATCTGGCTTTGAACCAACGCGTAAAGTGATTATTTGATACATGGTAAATTAAAGATTTTACATCAATTTTAGAAAGTTTTTTTTGTAATGAACGCAGGTTATTTGCCCTATCAATTTCCTCCCATGTATCGGGGTTTCTGAATATAAAATCTCCGAACCCATAATTTTCTTTTATATAGTTTTTCAATTTACGAAGCAGGGTTTTAGAGTATTTGTCCACAAAACTCACATTCAGTTCTTTCAGCAAATCACTATCCAGGCTGTCTGAAGATTGCAGCAATATGGGCATTTGTATCCCGTCTTCCCTTATTAGGCGGGCTAACTTTATTCCAGCTTCTTTGTCCATTTCACCCTCCCTGCTATAGGCTACATCAGAAATGATTCCTAGAAGATTATGTTTATATTTTTGATAAAGCTCAACAGCATCCTCAAATGTTTTTGCAAGTAGAATTTTAGGTCGAGCTCTAAGGCGCATTGTTTTCTGGTGTTCGTTAAGTCCCTCGGACATCAGCTCCAGGCTCTGTACAAAAATGGCCTTGTAAATAATTGGTAGATATGAAGAATAATACCTCACTGAATCCTCCACCAATAAAATGGCCTGTACTCCATTTTGAAGAACATCAAATTTTGCATTCATCTTATCCTCAAGAAGTTTAATAATAGCCAACAATAAACTGGTATTATTCAACCAGCAAAATACATGATCAATATAGCTCAAATCTTCACTGGCAAGCTTCATGGATACTTCACGGGAAAAGTGTGCAAGCACAATAATAGGAATACCTGCATATTTTGTTTTCACCTTTTTTGCCATAGCAAATGCATCTACTTTACCCACATTTAGCATAGTAATTACCAAATCAAACTTATTTTCTTCTAAAAGTTTAAAGGCCTTTTCAGAGGAGCTAACATGAGTAAATCGAGGAGGATAACGAAGATTATTTGATGTATACTCAAGGAAAATTTTCTCATTAATACGACCATCTTCTTCCAGCATGAATGCATCGCAGTTGGAACAAATCAAAAGTACATTAATAATGCGTTCTCGCATAAGCTCCTGATAGGAGATTTCATTGAATTCATGCCTATCAGTAGAGTAAAGATCATTGTAATTGTGCTTAGATTGCATTTTGCTTATGTTTAACTTATTATTTTCTATGACCATTATATCCTCTCCGGTTAAGAAATCACTATTTTGGCGATAAGTTATAGAATACGATACTGTTAACTATCAGAAATTTAAAAAGGGAATTTATATACTCTTTTATATTCAACGTTTTAAATATAAAAATAGCCTATAATGGTCTTAGAATCAAGGTTAGAGAAAAATAATTTTATGTCTGTTTATCCAATATTTTAATTTAAATAAAAACCTAAATTAAGGTGAGCTTATCAGACTCTCCATTTACTATTTTGATAAGCACGTAATTACAAGTTAAACTTGTTTTATAATTTTTCTTTAAATAGGGACTATATTATTGCCTATCAATAATTTAAAAAGCAAACTCCAGTACTTTAAATATACTCCGGATTTAGTTTTACTTCTTTATGCTACTCTGCCAAAGTCTCATTTTATATGATTTGAGTTTTTCACTATTGCTTATTTTTTTATCTCTGATAATATTATTTGAAAGAAGGCAACATTAGTTTTTGTTATTTTCATAATATTTAATATTCCGATTTATTTTTACAAGGCGATTATTTTTAAGGAGAAAAAATGAAGAACGATTTATCTTATATGGGATCAGTCGGAGGATCTATCATCAACAAAGCTATCAGTGTAAATCTTGACCCGAAAGTTCTGTATAAAGCAGTGATAGATTTAGCCTCAGACGGCTTAGTAACAGCAACTTGTATAAACATGGCTGCCGGTATCTTATTAGAGGATTTGGGACTTCCGAACTATTTCTTCGAAAATATTACAGAATATTCGCTTAAAAATATTCTCGTTTCAATCGCCACAAGTATTAAAATCCATGATGGAGAACCATTTCTTTCTGGAAGCATAGCACAGGTAGACTTCGATACCGATCAGAAAAATGAAGCACGACAAATAAGAATAGCAACAGAAGATACCCGCGATAGCATGGAAAGAATTATTGGCCCCATGATATCAGGGCATAGACGCGAATATTACTTCTGCCCTGACAGCAATAATTATACCTATATTATCAGGCCGGAAACTGTAAAAGACTTTAAAAAAGAAGAGTTTGTTAATTCTAAATTTTTATTTAATCTTGCTGGTAATCTATCAGCAACTCCTAAAGCAACCCGAAATCGATATGTTAAATTTTTAGAAGCATGTGAACAATCTGTCACTCCTCTTATTCAGGTATTCAACCTTTCTGAAACAGGTGAGACACGTTTCATGTTCAGAAGTGACTTTGCATTACCTCATCTGCCTGAATTAAGAAAAATTTTTGAAACCCATGAGTTAATATTAAAACGTGGTTACTGGGAACCATATTGTGGAAAAGCTATCGCTCCATCTTCAATCTGCTCTATATATGCAGTTGGTGAATTAGACAGAAAACAAGAAGATGCTATTGTTGAAGACCTCCGCTCTTTTCTTTCGTTCGCGGTAAGTGATATTACTGACCTTTACGTAAATAACACATTAACTTTCAAAGAAATGTTATTTGCAGGCAATGCTATTGATTTCACACATTATTTCATTTTTAAAGAGAGTGTAAACGAAACAGACAAAGAGATCATGACCAGCTTGACAAGTGATGACCAGCGTGATGCTTTTGCAGCCAGAATACAGGATTCAAATAAATCTACTTTCACCTCCCGTGCAATCAAAGAAACAGTAAAAAACAATCATGATCTTATTAAATTCCTTTATGAACTTTTTACTCGAAGGTTTGATCCTAAAGCTGTATACAGACTTTCAGACAAGGAAATGTCACAGAAAGCTGTTGAGTTTAGAAATACAATCAAAGCCAGGTTTATAGATTTCGCTGACGGATACGATATTTTTGATTTTATGTACAAAATGATTTCCTGCACCTTAAAAACAAACTTCTATAAATCAGAAAAAAGATCATTCTCATTCAGATTTGACAACAGGATCCTTGATCCGCTTGTATTTGACCAATATGTATATGGCATATTCTATGTTAACGGACATTATGCCTGTGGTACTCATTTAAGAGCTGCCGACATTGCACGCGGGGGATTGAGAATGATCCGCGTTACCCCTTCAAACTATCCAGTTGAACTTGATAAAGCTGTGCTACTGAACTTTGCTTTAGGTCCAAAAGCCCAGAGATTAAAACATAAAGATATCTGCGAAAGCGGCTCTAAAGGTGTCATTGTGCCACAGCCGATTTATGCGTTCAACAGCATGGACTGTCTTTTTGACTACACTGAAGGTATCATGGACCTTGTTCTTGACGACGATTCAATAGTTGATCATTACGGAAAACATGAAATGATATTCTTCGGTCCTGATGAAGGTACTGCTCCATTAATGGACGCTGCTTCGTATCAGACAAAAAAACGTGGTTATAAATATTGGAGAACAATTACAACAGGTAAGAGTTTTGGTATTCCCCATGACACTTTCGGCATCCTTGATAACGGCGACGTTTTCGGACTGATTGAACAAGGAGAAAAAGGTACTGACTTACAAATCAATGGTAAATCTATTATTCTAACTGAAGATATGCAGAAGATTTATGACATCATTGGTGGAAAAATTAAAGTAAGCGGTATGACAACTACCTGTGTTATGGGAGCATTCAGAACTTTAATAGAACATTACGGCTCAAAAGAAAAAGACCTCAACCTGATGATGACAGGAGGTCCTGACGGCGACTTGGGTTCAAACGAAATACAATGCTATAAAGGAAAAATCTGTCTGCTTATTGACGGTGGTTCAATCCTTTTTGATCCTAACGGTCTCGACAAAGAAGAACTTATGAAAATAGCTTTCATGCGGCATACTTCTCCACGCGCTGATTCCCTGCTATTTCCTGCTGACAAATTAAGTTCTGAAGGCTTTAAGGTCCCAAGATTAGGCAAAAACGTTAAACTTCCTGATGGAACATTGATTGAAGACGCTTCGATATTCCATAGAACATTCCTTACTGACTCAAATAACCGTAAATATATTGAAAAAGCTAATATTCAGGCATTCATACCATGCGGGGGCTTTAAAGATACAATTAATCATAGAAACGTAGCCGATTTTACAAAGATCTTCAAAGAACTCAAATATATTGTAGAAGGTGCAAATGTTTTCTTTAATGACGCTGCAAGAAGATACATTG
>CAZGAI010000249.1:0-6138 GCA_964523175.1 uncultured Victivallales bacterium
AATTGGTACCACAATGAAAAAACTCGGTTACAACACTGCATATTATGGAAAATTTGAACTGGACAGTAATATCCTTTATCCAGATAAAGGAAAAAGCTATAGAGATGCACTGAAGAAGTATGGATTTGATGAGTTTCAAATTGAAGGAGACAGGTGGGGAAGTGCACATGAAGGATATGTAACTGATATTTGTACTACAGCAGAAGGTATAAGGTGGTTAAGAAAAAACAATGTAAACAGTGCTGAAAAGAATAAACCCTGGTTTATGACGCTTTCGTTTCTGAACCCTCATGATATTATGTATGCAGACTGTAATAAACCCGGTGAATCAGTACAGGTAAACAAAAGCGGCGAAAAATTAGCTCCCCCTCCTAAATCTGAACATTACAGTAAAAAATGGAATTTTGATCTTTGGGAAAGTCTCAACCAGGATATGGATGCACAAAACTTGCCTTCATATTATAAAGAGTATTTTAAAATTTGGGGTGATTCAATGGGATATATCCCCAAAGATAATACAGATATGTGGAAAACTTACTACAACTACTATTTAAACCTTGTAAAGGAAAATGATAATAACCTGAATAAAATTCTAAATGAGTTAGATAATTTGGACCTATGGAAAAATACAATTGTAGTTTTTACTTCAGACCATGGAGAATTAGCTGGTGCTCATGGAGGATTGAGAAGTAAAGGGCCTTTTTCATATGAGCAGAATTCTCATGTGCCGTTTATTGCTGTCCATCCTGATGCAGAAGGTGGTAGGGTAAGCAAAGAACTTACATGCCATATAGATATCCTTCCTACTTTAGCTGGTCTGACTGATAGAAATAAGGAAACTATTGATGAGCTTAACTCTTCATTACCTGGAAATGATTTTTCAGCAATTATTAAGGATCAGGTAAAATCTGAAAACTTAAAAAAACGGGAAGGTGTTCTTTTTAATTATGTTAGCCCCCATTCAATAGATTATGACTATTTTAACTGGGTATTTAAATATCCTCTAAAAGGTGAATTTCCTCCTGATTTCTCAGTTAGGAAACCCAACCTCTCTTATAGAGGTTTTATGAGTTTTGTCTATGATGGCAGATATAAATTTGCCCGTTTCTACTCGCCTGATAATTTTAACACTCCTGCAACATTTGAGGAAATTTTTCAGAACAATGATATTGAACTTTATGACCTTAAAAACGATCCGGATGAGATGAATAATTTGGCGGCTGAATCGGAAAAATATAGAGATCTTATTATGTCGAATAATACACTGATGAATAAACTTATTGCAGAAGAAGTTGGTAAAAACGATGGTAGTTACCTCCCTCATGAATTATGGGGAAGTTAGTAATTTAATACACACCTGCTATATAATAATTAGTGATTTTTCAATGTACTGGAAATTACTTTTAAACTTATTTTTTTTAAAATAAAGGTTGCTATGACTAGAATAATAAATGCACTAACAGGTTGCAGAATTTTCTTTCTCTTCTTTTTCTTTATCTTTGCAGGTTTTAGAGCAATTGATTCTGCTGCCGCACAACTTCCGGCAGATAACACTGAAGATCCAAAAAGAGATGAACAAAAAGATCAGGGAAAATCATCTGAACCATATAATATTCTCCTTATTATGTGCGATCAGGAAAGTTTTCGTCTACTTGATGCTGAAGGTTATACTCTTCCGGCTAGAGAAAAATTAAAAAGCATAGGAACATCTTTTGAAAACCACTATATAGCCTCTGCTATGTCAACACCTTCGCGCGGTACTATATTTACCGGACAGCCTCCTCAGGTAAATGGTATATTTGACCAAATGGAAATGGGCTATGTACCAAGTATAAGTACTGAAAAACCCAGTATGGGTACAATAATGAAGGATCTTGGGTATACTACAGCCTATTACGGTAAATTTGAACTGGACAAAGACATCTTATACTCCAATGAAAAAATCAACTATACAGATTCATTGCAGAAATACGGTTTTGATAAATTTGAACCGGATGGCGATAAGTATGGTGAACCTGATCAGGGATATGACACAGATAACTATTCAACAGGTGAAAGCATCCGCTGGATGCGTACAAACGCCAAGAATCTTGAAAATAATGATAAACCATGGTTTATGGTTTTAAGCTTAATAAACCCCCATGACATAATGTATGCTGATGCCAACCTTCAAGGTGAAACAGTACAGAAATCTAAAATAGGAGCAGTAATTACACCTCCTCCTTCTA
This sequence comes from uncultured Victivallales bacterium, assembly GCA_964523175.1. Taxonomy (GTDB): domain Bacteria; phylum Verrucomicrobiota; class Lentisphaeria; order Victivallales; family GWF2-38-69. The sequence continues at coordinate 2,229 of CAZGAI010000249.1, forward strand.
ACGAGCTTTATAAGAGAAAATGGAACTTTGAGCTCTGGTCCAGCTTAGGACAGCAGATTGATTCTCCAAACCGACCTAAAGGTCAATTGGAATACCACAAAGGCTGGTCTGATTTTTTAGGCCTGATACCCAATACCAGAAAAGATATGTGGACAATTTTCTATAATTTATACCTGAATTTTATAAAGGACAGTGACAGTAATATTAGACAGGTCATGGATACTCTGGATGATCTTGACCTCTGGGAAAATACAATTGTAGTATTTACTGCAGATCATGGAGAACTCGGCGGTTCACATGGAGGCCTGCGAGGGAAGGGGCCTTTTCCTTATGAACAGATGTCTCACGTGCCTATGGTAATAGTCCACCCTGATTATAAAGGCGGTAAATCATGCAGGTCGGTCACTTCTCATCTTGATATAATCCCTACCCTGGTAGGCCTTTCCGGCACTTCCGAAGATAATAAAACCAAACTTCTTAAAGGATTACCTGGACATGATTTTTCTAAACTGCTTAAATCACCCGAAGATGCATCATTAAATGCCGTAAGGAAAGCAGCTCTGTTCAATTACGTAGGTTTGTGGGTATTAGACGCGAACTATTTGTTATGGTCAATGAAAAACTATAATTCAAAAGATTTATTTCCTCCTTCTCTAGCCAAAAAACACCCTGATTTGAGTAATCGTGGCTTTTTAAGTTTTGTATTTGATGGAAGGTATAAATATGCACGGTATTTCGCGCCGAATAAATTCAATACTCCTAAGACACTGGAAGATATTTTTAAGTATAATGATGTTGAGCTTTTTGACTTGAAAAACGATTCAGGTGAAATTAATAACCTGGCAGCCTACCCTGAAGCTCATAAGGAGCTGATTATCAGAATGAATAATCTACTTAATGAAATGATTGAAAAGGAGGTGGGAGCAAACAATGGAGATTTTCTACCTAAACCTTTACTTCCGTTTATAAATAAGCAGAATAAATAACTTAATCTCATGCTATTGAAATTAATCCTAATATATCTTATAAATAGATTATAAAACATATATAATTTTTAAATTAATGGAAAGGAGACGCTTAAAATTATGAAAAATCTGATTATTGCCTCACTACTCCTTTGTATGCCTATTATGGGTAATGCTGAAGATGTTAAAGCTAATGTAAAAACAAAATCAAATATCAATGTAATTTTTAAAGTTTTGAAAAATGATTATACTCCTAATAATAAAACATTTAGCGGACAGTTTATTATAACTAACAATGGCGAAACAATTGATGATTGGAAACTTTGCTTTAACCTTATTCATGCATTTACTATCTCAAAAGAAAGTTCATCACTTGTTAAGGCCTCTAATTATAATCATGACGACTATCATGAAATTGTAGGTGTAGAACCTATAAAAAAAGGCGGTAGAATAGTGATTGGTGTCGAAGGCAGCGGTTACTGCATAGAAAAATATTCCGACTGTCCCGGAGGTTACTTTATTGTAGAGGGTGATTCACCTGTGTTAGTTAGTGCTGAGTCTGATTTATCTGCTGTTACTCTTCCTAAGGATATTACAGAAAATAATGCTAATAAAGAAATATCTAAAAAAACTAATGATATAAATATAATCCCAGTTCCAGCTAAAGCTGAACTAAAGAGCGGTACACTAAATTTTGATACTGTTAACTCTATTGTTAATACTACAGGGAATAGTGATTATCTGGATACAGTTAATATTTTTATTGAGGCATTTAAAGATTTGATTCCGCAGAAACTCACTGTAGTTAATGGAGAAAATGGAAGTGAAGCAAACATATATATATTGAAGGATAAAAAACTTAAAAAAGATAGCTTTAAACTGAAAATAACAACTAAATGTATTTCATTATATATAAATGATATAGGTGGACTGATATATGGTTTGGGAGCTATTATACAATTAAACAAGAACTACGGTTCTAATATTCCAGCAATAGAGATTGAAGATTCGCCCAGATTTGCTTATCGTGGAATGCTTTTTGACCCATCAAGAAACTTTATATCTGTAGAACTTATGAAAAGGTATATAAGGTTGATGGCATTTTACAGACTTAATGTACTGCACATGCACCTGACAGACAGTGAAGGCTGGAGAATTCAAATTGATCAATATCCTAATCTTGTGGATATTGGAGCATATCGTGGCTATTCTCAGATAATTCGTCCTTCAAGAAATTCAGGACCGTATAAATATGGAGGTTATTACAAAAAAAGTGATATAAAGGAATTAATTGATTATGCTAATAGTCTGAATATAACAGTACTGCCTGAAGTAGATACTCCAGGTCATTCTACTGCCTTGATACAAAGTTTTAACATTTTTAAGTCTGACGGCAAGAACCCGTTGGTTGATCCCGGTGATACTTCCTGGATGGCTGAAGCAGTATTAAACCCGGCTGTCGATTATACTTATACTGTGCTTGATAATGTGTTTAAAGAGGTAGTTGCAATGTTGACTGAACAACAAAGTAGAAAAATGCCATTTTGTGATTATGTTGGAATTGGTGGTGACGAAGTTTCCAGTACTGCCTGGGATAACTCTCCTAAATGTAAAGCACTTATGACAGAGCAGGGTTTATCAGGAACAGCAGAGGTTCAGAGTTACTTTATGAACAAAGTAGCAGAAAGTATAAAAGATAAACTTAAGTTTAATGTGTTTGTATGGCAGGAAGCATTAAAAGGTGGTGATATGGATAAAAAATCAACTTTAATCTATTCCTGGGTGGAAGCTGACACAGGTCTTGAAGCTGCAGAAAACGGTTATCAGGTAATAATGATGCCTCAGTTGAATCTATATTTTGACCATGCTTATAACGGCAGTATAAAGGAACCTGGATTTTATGGTACAGGATACGTAGATGCCAAAATGATATACTCATACAATCCTGTTCCAGAAGAATTAAGCGACAAAGCTAAACAGAATATTAAAGGTACTCAGGGTTGTTTATGGGGAGATGAACTTGAATTTAATCGAAAAGTTGACAGAGATAAATATCCAAAAAATTATTTGGCAAACCCTATAGACTATATGGGATTTCCCAAGATGACTGCTCTTTCCGAACTCGCATGGTCACCTCAGGAAAATAGAAACTGGGATAGTTTCACTGAACGAATGGAATCAAATATAAAAATACTCAATAACATGAAAGTCAAATATAGAAAATAGTATTGCGAAACATTAAAAAACTTTTATAAAGGTAATAATTATGGAATGGGCAATAATAGGAAAAATATTTTTAGCTTTTTTCTTGGGGTTGGTAATAGGGATTGAAAGAACTATTCATAACAGCCCGGCAGGTGTAAGAACATATGCTGCTATAGCATTAGGTGCTTGTCTCTTTGGCGTTCTTTCTACTCATGTAGAAGGACCTACTATCTATCAAAGCGTAGTCGACCCATCTAGAATAGCGGCTCAAATTGTTTCGGGCATAGGTTTTATTGGTGCTGGCGTAATATTCAAATCCGGAGATGCTACTCATGGACTCACTACCGCTGCAACAATATGGGTTACTGCGGCTATCGGTCTTAGTATTGCGTTTGGTCAATACTCTGCCGGTATAGTAACTACATTTATTGTTATATTTCTGTTGGCGCTTAATTATATGTCTTTCTGGATTAAATTCAAAAGCAGATATGTACACAGAAGACAATAGGCAAGTTTATTCCTTTTTTATCCACTAATTAGAGCTTGTCTGAAAAGGTTTTCAGACAAAAGTGAGCAGTAAACAGTCATCAGTGATCAGTTTTTTAGATGCTTCTCTGCTAAAATAGTTTATAAGTAGCGATAAATATACTGATAACTGAGCCCGGATGTACTTTACAGACGGGCTCTAATTAGAACATTTCTGGAAAGGGGTAATTCATAGTTTCTTTCCAGAACTATAT
>CAZGAI010000250.1:0-6122 GCA_964523175.1 uncultured Victivallales bacterium
GTCAGTATTAAAGCGATACCTCACGAGGTAATGAATGATCAAATGCTATTGAATACCGCTTTTTTAATAAATAAAAGCGAAACGGATAAGTTTGACAGCATGGTAGATGAAGTTAATTCTGAATTTGAGGATAAACTGAATTTCAGATATGTCGGTCCATTACCGTGCTACAGCTTTTATACACTAGAAGTTGAACATATCGATTTTGATGATATTGAATGGGCAAAAGAGAAACTTTCACTGAATGACAGTGCCGATTTGAAAGAAATAAAAAAGGCATATAAAACAGAAGCGATGAAGGTTCATCCTGATAAAAATATCGGGAAAAGCGGAGCTGAAGACGAGTTTGATGATTTAAATAATGCGTATAAAACACTTACGGCATATTGTATGACAGCGAAAGACGCTGATGGGTATTGTTCTTTTAAAAAAGAAGAAGTTAGCAAAAATACAAAAATAATCAAACTGAAGGATTAATTTAATTATGTATAGAATTGGACAATATATTTACTGTATTATTTCCACAAATCAGGAAAGCAATTTTGGGCCTATCGGTATTGACGGTGAAGAAGTGCTTACAATTGGTTATGAAAATCTGGCAATGGTAATCAGTAGTCATCCTATGGATAAGGTTGTGGTTAGCAAAGAGAATATGCTGATTCATGAAAAGGTTATTGAACAGGTCATGACTGATTTTAACAGCGTGCTTCCCGTGCGGTACGGAACTATTGCTTCATCTGCAGATGAAATCAGGAATCTTCTCGGCAGGAGACATAAAGAGTTTGAATCCACGCTTAACGAAATGGACCATATGGTCGAACTGGGAGTAAAAGGATTATGGAAAAATATGGATGTTATCTATAAAGAGCTGGAAAAAGATAACAAAGACATAAAAGCTGAAAAAGAAAAAATCCAGAGTAACGGTGATGCGACAGAGGAAGAAAAAATAGAAATCGGAAAAATGGTTGAAACCGCTTTAAATCAGAAAAAAGAAGATGAAGCTTATGAAATAGCTGATCAGTTGAGAAGGATGGCTTGTGAAGTGAAACTTAATAAAGTTTCCGGTGATGAAATGTTTATAAACGCTTCTTTTCTTGTCGGTAAAGGCAGAGAGAAAGAGTTTGATAATGTAATGGATGACTTGAGTGACGAATATATAGACAGAATAAAATTTTTTTACGCGGGACCACTGCCTATTTTTAATTTTGCTAATATTAAAATCTATCCGGAAGAATGGGAGAAGTAAAGTGGCTGATAAAGATGGAAAATATATATACTGTATAATAAATTCAGACGTTCCTGAATCTTTTGGAAATACAGGTATTGGAGGTAGAGGCGATGAAGTCTACACTGTATGTTATAAAAATATGGCTGCGGTGATCAGTAATTCCCCAATTAAGAATTATAGGGTGTCACGTGAAAATATGATGCCTCATGAAAAAACTATTGAAGAAGCGATGAATGAGCATACAGTTCTTCCTGTCAAGTTCGGAACCATTACTGAGTCAGATAAAGCAATGGAAGATATTTTGATCAGAGAATATGGACGATTTGATAAAATGCTCAAAAAAATGAAGGATAAAAAAGAACTCGGACTTAAAGCTATATTCAAAGAAGATGTCATTTATAAAAAGATACTTGAAAAATATGAAGATATAGTAAAACTTAAAGAAGTAATAGCCTCCAAACCGCCTGGAAAGACACATTTTCAAAGGGCTAAGATCGGAGAAATGGTCGAAAACGCATTAAAAAACGAAAAGGATCTATATAGAAAGAGAATCCTAAATGCTCTGTCACCTTTGTCGGAAGACGAGAAAACCAATAAGGAATACGGTGATAGAATGATATTAAATGCCGCGTTTCTGGTGAATGATAAAAAAGAAGAAAAATTTGATATTGCAGTAAATAAGCTTGATGAGGACTATGGATATCTTATAAATTTTAAATTTGTCGGTCTGGTGCCGCCGTTTAATTTTGTTAATCTGGTTATTAATATATAGGGTAGAGACCAGAGACTGAAGACCAGAGACCAGAGACTGGATGACCAGAGACTGGATGACCAGAGACTGGAGACTGCTTGTCACGACGACCTTAACAAGCGATGTGGGAAGCTCACCAGAGCGAAGACGGAAAGACTATTATTATGAGAGATTATAAAAAAATTAAAGCATGGATGCTGGCAGATGATTTGGTTGTAGATATTTATAAAATAAGTACAAACCTTCCTAGAGAAGAATTGTATGCTATGACTTCACAGCTAAGACGTGCTGCATACTCTGTCCCGGCTAATATTGCTGAAGGAGCAGGACGTAGAACTGTCAAAGATTATTTGCATTTCTTGGATATAGCAAAAGGATCACTAAACGAAACTGAATATTTTATACATCTCTCTAAACGTCTCGGATATATAACACAAGATCAAAAGAATTTAATAGACAAAACAATAACAGAGGCAGCTGGATGCCTGACAGGGTTAATTAAGTATATTGAAAAAGAACATAACCTGTAGATAGGGAGCTAGAAGTCTCTAGTCTTCAGTCTCTTGTCTCTTGTCAAAAAAACCTGGAGGTTAAAATGTTTATACTGGATGATATACTGCTTTCTCCGCTCAAAGGATTAACCTGGATAGCAGAGAAAATAGACGAAGTTGCCCAAAAGGAACTGTCTGACGAAGATAATCTTATGGATAAGCTTATGGAACTGCAAATGCGCTTTGAACTGGATGAGATTGAGGAAGATGAATATAATAAACGTGAAAGTGAATTATTAGAACGCATGGATGCAGTCAGAAAAAAGAATGAGGAGGGGTAGAAGACCGAGGTCGGAAGTCGGAGGTCAGAACCAACTAGTATCGGGTATCTAGTATCTAGCAACGAGCATCGGGAAACGAAAAAATGAATGATAAAAATCTACTATATTTATACTGTGTAACGGATAAAGAACCGGTTCTTGACAAAGCATCAGAACTGGTAGGCAATCTTTATTGTCTTAACGTTAATGATATGTATGCAGTAGTAAATGAAGTTTCAAAGGATGACTTTGACAAAGACAACCTTGAGAAGAATATAGCAGACATGGAATGGCTGGAAAAACATGTTCGTATTCATGAGAGTGTAATTGATGCTGTTATAACCGAAACTGAACTGTCTTTGGTGCCGTTTAAGTTTGCAACTGTTTTTTATGCAAAGAATTCACTGGAGTCTTTTGTTTCTGATTATTCTGAAAGTTTAAATGAGAACCTGCATTACTTAAGCGATAAAGAAGAGTGGGGAGTAAAAATATTCTTTGACAAAGAACAGCTGGAAAAGAGTATTCTTGAAAACGATTCGGATGTGAAAAAACTTGATGAAAAAATAAGTTCCTCTAAACCTGGTAAAGCTTTTTTTCTTAAAAAGAAAAAAACTGAACTCGTAAAAAACCTGTTAAAAAATAGAATCAGTAAATATGGAAAAGATTGTTATCAGAACCTTAAGAATCTTAGTGTACAAACAAAAATTAATAAATTGCAAGCAAAAGAATTGACCGGTAAAGAAACTGAAATGATTTTAAATGCGGTATTTTTAGTAAATGCAGACAATATACCAAAATTTATGGACTGTGTGCTTGATCTCAGAAGCAGGTTTGAAAACAGAGGATTTGAAATTGACTGTACCGGGCCATGGCCGGCTTACAATTTCTGTAAAATAGGTGTGAATAATGAATGACGAGTTTGATGTTGTAACAAAATCAGAAGAAGTGACCCTGCTGGAAATACTGGACAGGGTTCTGGATAAAGGAGTTGTTATTTCCGGGGATATAGTTATTTCGGTAGCAGATGTTGATCTTGTATATTTAGGACTAAAAGTACTGCTTACCTCTGTAGAAACAATGGAAAAATATAGGGGGGCGCATTTCGCCGGAGCCGATGAAGTTTCCTCTTGATGTTATAGGACCTATATGACTTATAGGGCCTATTTTTCGACCGTGTTTGCATTTTGACGACTGGCAGACGATTAACAATTAACGAGCATCCCGTCTTCGCTTTGCTACGCCGTGGCAAGCGAGTATCGAGCAATGAGCAACTATGACTGATTTACCAAAAATATATGTTTATGCAATAATTGATTCAAATACTATTGCAGACAAACTGCCTCTAATTGGGTTCAATAATAACCCTGTCTACTGTATTTCACTTAAGGACATTGCTGCTGTTGTGTGTGACTTTTCCGGTGAAATTAAAAATGTAAAAACCGGTGTGGTACAGCATGAAAAAACTGTCGAAAAATTAATGGAAAAACATACAGTTCTGCCTATGAGATTCAAGACTGTTTTTAAAAATAAAGAAAATGTTATTTCTACTGTTGAAAATTTTTATGATGATTTCAAAAACAACCTTGAAAGGCTGCACGGCAAAGTTGAGTTTGGCGTAAAAGTTTTGTGGCCGGGGGATAAGATTAAAAAAAATATCATTAACGATTATGATGAAACAGAGAATGCCGCGTTATCAGGAAATTCTCCCGCTAAAGAATATTTAAAGAAGAAATATAAAGCATATAAAATTGATAAGATATTCAAGGAAAAAGCTGATGAATATGTTTCTATGATTGATAACTATTTTTCAGAGATAGCCGTTGAGAGAAAACTTCAAAAGCTTCAAACAGATAAACTGATTTTAAACGCATCGTATCTTATAGATAAATCGCAAAAAAGCAATATTTTAAAAATCTTTAAAATATTAAAAGAAGATATCAATGATCTTGAGTTCCTGTTCAGCGGTCCCTGGCCGGCATATAATTTTATTAAAATGAAGAAGAAGGATGTTTGATACTCGCTTGCACGGCGACTTGTCTCTAATGTGTTAAAATAAAAAGGAAAAATAATAAGGTGTAAAAAATGACAGAGAAGAAAAAAAATGAGGGTTTAGCAGAGGAAATACTTGATAATATTCCCGGATTGGGTGGGTTGTTTGAAACTCTGAAAAAATCACCGGCTTTTAAAGAAAAAATGGAAGAAATTAATGATGAACTGGAACGTAAGATAAAAGAAACACCTTTGAAAAAAAGCGATGTAAATACATCATTCGGTTTTTCTATGGGGTCTCCTGCCGGTACCAGATCAGGTGGAACTCGTGAAAAACCTTTTAAGGCACATAAAACGATGGCAAAAAAGACAAAACCCCCTGAACAGAAAGAATGGCCCGCTGATATTTTTGATGAAGAAGACCATTTTAAAGTGATAGTTGAAATGCCGGGCGTTGATGAAAAGGAAATTAAAGCTAATTTAGAAAATGATATTCTTACTATTTCTACAGATAATGTTAAACGTAAATACACTCATAAACTGAAACTTCCCTGTTCTCCAAAAGGAAAATTATCTAAAATTTATAAAAATGGTATTCTGGAAGTAAGAGTGGGGAAGAGTTGAAAATAAACCGAGGTCCGAGATTCGAAGCCCGAGGTCGGTAGGGTAATCAGCGAACAGTAATCAGCATCTAACATCTGCCGTTGCCCAGGCTGTAGCGGACAAGTCTAGAATTTAGTATCGAAAGGTTTTATGCAATGTTAAATACATTTTCAGATTCACCGGAAGATTTTATTGAAGAAATTGAAAAAATACAGAATATTCTACCGTCTAAAATTGATGCTAATCCGGAAAATGTTGAAAAAGGATTAGCAAAACTGGTTCTGACGCTCATTGAACTGATAAGGCAATTAATGGAAAAGCAGGGAATGAGAAGAATGGAAGGAAACTCTCTTTCTGATGAGGAAATTGAAAGACTTGGTGAAACTTTTATGAAACTTGAAGAGAAGATGGAAGAGTTAAAAGGAGTTTTCGGGCTTGAAGACGAAGAGCTTAATCTTAACCTTGGTCCATTAGGCGATCTAATGTAGATACTAACCGCAAAAAACACATAAAACTCAAAAGAGTTACAACCAAAATAAAAGTCAAAAATCTTTGGCTTATTAAAAATAATTTGTGTCTTCTGATCTTTTTGTGGTTGAATAAAGATGAATAATGATGAATAATGATGCGTAAACTTATATACATTCCAATTATACATACCGAAGATGATATGGGGTCTATGGCTGAATTTGTTAAGAAAGAATATAGAAGAAAATATAGCCGTAAACAATGGAATCAGC
>CAZGAI010000251.1:0-6103 GCA_964523175.1 uncultured Victivallales bacterium
CTGCATTATTTTAAAGCAAACAAGTTGGGAATGCAAATATCATGTTATATTTATTATAAAATATCACGAACTATTTCAAACTTTTCATTATAAACAGCATATGAAAACTCATCGGCAACAAGTGATAATTCATATAAAGCTTTAATAAATAAATATGTTGGATTTATTTTGTCCCCAGGTTTAATGTTTTCCAGTAACAAAAATATTTTTTCTGAAATATCATCAGTTTTACCATCAAAATAGAGGAGAATATTTTTATATTTTTCTGAAAGATTATTACTTATTTCTGTCAATTTATCTGCACTTAATATAGAACCGTCATATTTATCATGCCCCATCACCCCTACAAGCTTTCTTGTTAACAGGTCAATACCTGCTATATGTCTGAAAAGACATTCGTAAAACCATTCCTGGTCTTCTTTATAGTCAAATTCATAGCAGATATTTAGATAGAGATTTTCAATAGATGAAACACTGGAAATAAATTTCCAGAAAGTTTTTCTGAATTCATCAATTGCTAATCTGGTTTTTAGCTGATCATTAATAAAAAAATTAGAAGCTAAACGTATAATGTCCCCCTGAGAGTGAAAAAAATCATCTGTATTAAGTTTCATCGCAGGTTTTACTGAAGTAGCGTCTTTATAAATAACAAACTCTGCTATTAAAGCTATTAAAACACCTAACACTGTAAAAAACAAACATTTTACCAATGTGTCACCAATACTGATTGGAGCAGTAGACATCATACTCATAAGCATTGGGACAAACATAATAATCATAGCAGATAAAATTACATAATTATTAGTTATATAAAAAAAATAAAAACCTAAAAACCATACAAAAGGCAGTAAATAAGCCCAGTGATAATTCCCGTACATAAAAATATTAACATATAAAAAGCCTAAAAAAGCTCCAACCAAAATACCCACAACTCTGTCAACTGTTCTTTTTAAAATAACCCCCTGCCCCAAATTTGCTGCCAGGAACATGATACAGGTTGTCATAGGTATCCAGAATCCAAGTGTAACTCTAAAGCCAAGATAAATAGCCAGCCCAGTACATACTGCAACAGAGATACATAAAGCCTCCTGTAAATATGATATTCTCTTTTGACTTAATTGTATGTTCATTTTTATAAAAGTCCCTGATTTGCTTGCGATATTGTTTCAAATTTATTAAAATCTAAAATTAAACACTTTATGCCATATATTGATTCTAATATTTCATCACCAATTTCATCTTTTTCTAAATGAATCGCTTCTTCCAATTCTTTATTCCATTTTTGTATAAGCTTTTTCTCTAAGAAGAAATCAACCTTTTGATCTTTTTTTAAAAATAAAATCATTTTATTAAATGCATCATTCATATTTTGAAGCAATAATGGAGTAGTAGGGCAAAGTTTATAGATTTCAATCTTATGATTATTAAAATTAAGCATGTAAGTTATACTTCTAACCACTTCTCTTGTTAAAATATAAATTGGATAAATATAATCCCAATAACTTTTATTCTTTTTAAATATGTATTTTTCTATATCAATATTTTTACCTTTATTGATTATTTCCATTATTATTCTATGAGCAAACCTTTCCCTGTCTGTTTTAAATATTTTTTCTATTTTAAAGTCAACTTTAACACTTATGGGCCTTTCGAATAAATATTTATTTTTTATATTCAGACTGTCCACTTTCAACTCAGATTCGGTTGATATTTGATACGAATCCCAAAGTAATTCAAAAAAATAAATAATTGTATATCTTAATATTTTTTTAGTAAATACGTACTCATATATAATAATTAAAAGAGAGCTAATTACACCTGCAATAACGATTTCTATAATTCTATTAACTCCATCATACCAATTTTGCGGCAAATCAGGCACGACAACTAATAAAGCCATTACCGCACCATATCTATATTTAAAAGTTGATACTGCAATAAACGACGCTACAAAGAAAAAAGCAATTAAGACTACAGAGTAGTTATAGAGAATTGAAGCACCAAACTGAATAACTCCTATAAACAATAAAAAAGTAAAAAGGTTTAAATATTTCTGTCTATAGGTTGAAGCATAACTAATTACATAAATTGATAAAACAGGTAGCAATATTATCCAGAAAGTAAAAGGTTTTTTAAAACAAATCCAACAAATCATGCCAATTATACCAGGAATCGTACATTTTAAAGCACGAATCAATGCATCACAAGTTGGATCTAATTGATGAAGCCTGTTGAAATATAATTTTAAAACCTTAGTCATTGAATGTCATTACCACAAACCGAACTGCCAGAATATTTCAACAAATTCAGATGCGCCAGTTTCTATTGTAACCGTTGCGCTTGCTCCGACATGAAGAGGATATTTCTTGCTGTCATGATCTGTAATTTTAATCTGCACAGGAAACCTCTGCGGCAGCAAAAACCATTCGTTTTCCTTTTTTACCAACGGAAGCGCGTTGTTTTCAGCTGTCATTTGACGATCAACACTCCAGCCAATATTATCCACTACTCCTTTTATTAAATGAGTTGGATATAACCACAGTCTTATTTTTACGGCCTGTCCCGGTCGTACATTTCCAAGTTCTGTCTCTTTAAGATTTGCCTGTATCCACCAATGATCAGTATCTATAAACGAGAAAAGAGGTTCTCCTTTGTTTGCGTATGTTCCTATACTGCTAAACATATTAGATATCAGTCCGTCCGACTCAGCATACATAGTAGATAAAGAAAGATTTACTTTCGCGTCATCAAGCCTCGCACTTAAATCATTGCACATTGCTACGGAGCGGTTATACAACTGTTCATTAATAGTTAAAGTTGAAATTGCCATATCAAGCTGAGCCTTGCCTTCATCTCTTGCTCTGTCCAATTGTTCAGCATGCTTCTGAGATACAGCGCGAGTCTTATATAGTTCATCAGCCTGAACTGCAAGATAATACGCATTTTGGTACTTTGCATTTGAAACTTTAACTTGAAGTTTACTTCTCTTTATCTCTTCTTTTAAAGCAGATGAGCGATACTTTTCCGCAAGCAGTTGGTTTTTAAAACTTTCCACTGCAAGTTTATAGGGTTTTTGATAGACAGTAAAGAGTTTATCTCCTTTTTTAACTTTCTGATTATTCTTAACATATATATTCGTAATATGACCGGAAACCAGCGATGAAACTGGGCGGATATTCGCGACAACAAACGCATTGTCTGTCCTTGGATGCCTATGCAGCCAAAAGTAGTAACTGAAACCGATTATCAGTAGCAAAATAAAAAATGATATTACTTTGTTTTTAGCAATAAACTTAAATATTCGCATAGAATGCTCCTTGTAAATTATTAAACTTTATATTTTAGATTCCAAATTTCCTTTGCATAAGCGGCAATGGTACGGTCACTGGAAAAATACCCCATGTTTGCAACATTAATTATTGATTTTTCAGTCCATTCATTTTCCTTAGAATAACACTTCGAAACCTCATCCTGGGATTTTAAATAGCCATCAAAATCAGCAAGCAGCATGTACTGGTCACCACCGTTTAACAATGAATCATACACTAACGGCTTAAACCTGTCGTTATCATCTGGGGAAAAGAAACCATTTGAAATCATATCCAGTACCTGTTTCAATTCTTCATTTGAATTATAATAGTCCCAGGGATTATATCCTTGCGCTTTATAATTCATTACTTCATCAGCCGTTAATCCGAAAATAAAGATATTATCATCTCCCACAGCGTCTTTAATTTCGATATTGGCACCATCAAGTGTTCCTATGGTTAATGCACCATTGAGGGAAAATTTCATATTTCCAGTACCAGATGCTTCTTTGCCTGCAGTTGATATTTGTTCAGATAAATCACTTGCCGGAAAAATTCTTTCAGCCAGTGAAACCCGATAGTTCGGAAGGAAAAACAATTTCAGGTAATCAGATGTTTGCGGATCTTTATTAATAACCTCTGCAACATCATTAATTAATTTTATAATAAGTTTGGCTATCTGGTAGCTTGGTGCGGCTTTACCGCCAATCATAACAGTGCGAGGCGTGTAATTTCCTTTTGGGTTGTTTTTTATTTTATTATAGAGAGCTACAACATGGAGTACATTAAGCAGTTGTCTTTTATATTCATGTAAACGCTTAACCTGTATGTCAAACATACTGTCAGGATTAACATTGAAACCAAAGTTCTTATTTAGATAATCAGTAAAAACTAGTTTGTTCGATTTTTTAACATCTTTCCATGCCTGTTGAAAACTCTTATCTCTTGCAGATTTTCCCAATTTTTTCAATTGATACAAGTCTTTAATCCATCCGTCTCCTATAGTCTCTGTTATTAATCCGGAGAGTTTCGGATTTGACTGTTTCAGCCACCTGCGCTGAGTTACACCATTTGTTTTATTGTTAAACTTACGGGGCCATAGTTCATAAAAGTCTGGTAATAGATTGTTTTTCAATAGTTCTGAATGAAGTTTAGCTACACCGTTTATTGAATGACTTCCAACAATAGCCAGATAGGCCATTCTTATACTCTTTACATCACCTTCTTCGATGATAGATAAGTTCTGAAGTTTTAGTGTATCGTTCGGGTATATTTCACGAACTTCATCCATAAAACGCTTATTTATTTCATATATTATCTCAAGCAGACGGGGCAGCAGTGTTTCAAATAACCCTACACTCCATTTTTCCAATGCTTCGGGAAGCAGTGTATGATTAGTGTAGGCAAATGTATTGGTCGTAATATTCCAGGCTTTCTCCCAATCCAAGCCGTATTCGTCCAGGAGCAATCTCATTAATTCCGGTATTGCTACTGTCGGGTGTGTATCGTTTAGTTGTATAGCTACTTTGTTTGAAAACTGCTCAAAGTTATCATTTTTCTCTAGAAAGCTGTTAACTATCTGCTGTATAGAGGCTGATACAAAAAAGTACTGCTGTTTAAGTCTAAGCTCTTTGCCTGATTCTATATCGTCTCTGGGGTACAACACTTTTGATATTGTCTCATCTGCATCTTTCTGACTTAATGCTTTTACATAATTTCCCTGGTTAAAATAATCCAGATTAAACTGTTCCGTAGATTTTGCAGACCAAAGTGTCAGCAGATTTACTGTATCTGTATCGTAGCCGGGAATTAAATTTTCATATGGAACAGCCAGAATATCATCAGTATCAACCCATTCAGTTTTTAACTGGCCTTCTTCGCCTACAATAGATTCAGTATGCCCGTAAAATTTGACTTTAACCATTTTATCAAGTCTCTGGACTTCCCAAGGATTACCGCGAAAAAGCCAATTATCAGGATACTCAACCTGCCAGCCGTCTTTAATGGCCTGATTAAACATGCCGTATTCATATCTTATACCGTAACCATAACCTGGTATATTCATTGTTGCCATAGAATCCAGAAAACATGCAGCCAGTCGTCCCAGTCCGCCATTTCCCAATCCAGCATCAAATTCCTGCTCATATACATCCTCAAGTTCAATCCCAGTTTTTCTAATACTTTCACTGGCAGTCTTCTCAATACCAAGGTTATCTGCAGCATTCTGCATTGATCTGCCCATTAAAAACTCCATCGAAAGATAATAAACTTTTTTGAGGTTATGTTTTTTATATTTAACTTCTGTAGCAAGGTGTTTATCTATCAGTTCATATTTTATAGCAAGTGCCAGGCTTTTATATTTGTCATAAGATGTAGCGTTAACAAGTCGTTTACCCAGGGCTAAATGCATTGCAGTAAGACAGTACTCTTCCAGAACATGAGATTCGTGAATTGAATCAGCTTTTATATCTTTTCCTTCTTTACTGTTATTCTGTTTTTTCATACTTCACTCCAAGTTATATTATCTCTTACTACTAAATACTACCTCTGATTGTTCGACTTGATTTGATTGTTTGTTTTGAATTGAATCTCAGGTTTTGTATCTTAAAAACTCAGCTTTTATCAATACCTGATAATAATATTCTACAGATTCACCGCCGCCATAGCCGCCATAACCATCACCACCCCATCCATCAAAACCGCCGGCATAACCACCATTATAACCATCACCGTCTCCATACATATAAGGATCAGGATCATTAGAAAAAGCGGACGATCCACCAGGAATCTGAGTA
>CAZGAI010000252.1:0-6099 GCA_964523175.1 uncultured Victivallales bacterium
TACACATATCCAACTATAGTGTTTCCACTAATTCTCATGGGAAACCCTCAATTGACAACTATCTGGATTTTCAATTTAATATTTCTCATTCCGGGAACAGGGTCGTTGCTGCTGTTTCAGATAAACCTCTGGGTATAGACATTGAACTGATTAGTGACTTAGATGATTTTATGGACATAGCAAAGCGATTTTATTCTGCTGAAGAATATCTTTTTCTTTTGGAATGTGAAGAAAGCTCCAGGCTGGATTTGTTTTACAGTATCTGGACTAAAAAAGAAAGCTTGATCAAGGCTGTGGGGAAGGGGCTTTCACTTCCTTTGAATTCTTTTACTGTACCATTCAAGCCTGATGGTTTGATCGAGAATAACGGAAAATGCTGGAGTTTATTTATACCTGAGATTGGAGATGATCATTATAAAATATCGATATGTTTTTCATCAAATCAACAGTTGTTTGCGCCTGTTAAATATCTTACCCTGGATCAACTAGTTAACTAGTGATTTATAATTTATTTTTATATTATGATTTTTTTCATATAGTGATACAATTTTAAGATAACAATTATTAAAGGCTGTCACTACTTTCGGATGAAACTGTGTTCCTGAACACCTGTTAATTTCTTTCAAAGCATCTTTAGCAGTAAGAGTTTTACGATAACATCTATTTGAAACAATTGCATCAAATGTATCTACTACCGCAAAAATACGCGCTCCAATACAGATATCTTCTCCGGCTAATCCCTGAGGGTATCCTTTTCCATCATAACGTTCATGATGAGACAGAATAATATTTGCAGTTTCCTGAAGAAAAGATACTGTGTTAACAATGTTGTAACCTGTTTGTGGATGCTTTTTTATTTCATTCATTTCTTCATCAGTCAGTTTTGAAGGCTTTTTAAGGATAGTATCTGAAATAGATATTTTACCAATATCATGCAGAAGGGCGCTATATTGTATATTAATTAATTTTACCTTGTCATTAATTCCCATTTCTTTTGCAAGTATTAAAGCAAGAGAAGGTACTCTTGTACTATGTTCTGCTGTCGAAGCTTCATGCTCATCTAATATTTTAACAATTAGTTCCAATGTGTTTATGTGTGTTTTTTTTAATTGGCATTCTATTTTTTTTCGTGCTGTTATTTCTAGCTTAAGTGATTTTATTGTATCTTTAAGCTTTACGGCCATAGTATTAAACCCGGCAGCCAATACACCTACTTCATTACAATCTGATATTTCTACAATTGAGTAATCGGCACTATCTTCTTCAAAGTTTTCTGTTAAATTTTTCTTCAGTTCAATTAATGGAGCAGTAAGTCTGTGTCCGAAAAACCAACCCAGTGCACAAAACGGGATTGTAGTGCATATAAAGACAAGAAACGTAATCAGCAAAATTTCTCTGTTACCTTCATTAATTGTTCGAGCAGAAATGTCCATTCCTAAAATTCCGCTTCTTTTTCCGTCTGAAGAAAAAAATGGTGCGTAAGCAGTGATCCAGGTTCCCCATTTATCTGTATAAAATTCCTTTTCTACTATTGAGGTGTTCATTGTAGCAAAATTTGCCTTAAGCATATTGCTGGCATCATTATATACTTCATTTACATGTGCTGTTTCTTCAGGTTTCTCTTCTGCATCAACAACAAAACTGATTTTATCGTTTTTATTTTTTCTCATTGAATAAACATAGCGGATATTTTTTGCGGCATCTCTTATATTCTGAAAATCCATTTTCAGCTGAAGATATGGCTCTCCTGTTTCATCATCTCTTGATCTGATAGAATCATGTAAATCTGTATTAACTTTAAGTGCGGCAATAGCAACATTTGAAAGAAGTTTGGTGTTAATTTCAAACATAATATGGGCTTGAAACTCTCTGTATAGAAAGTACGAAAGAGTTACTGTTGTAATTAATGTAAAACCTATAATATATAGACAAATTTTTTTCTGTAAAGATAAATTAAATTTCAAAAGATCTTGTTCCTTGATATAATACACTTGGGGGAGTAAAATACATTTTCTTAATTTATATTCTAACTATAAACAGGTCGAATGTAAATATCTAATTATGAACAATTATAAAAAAATTATAAAAAATTTATTGTAGGTATTGATAATTTCTTATTCAGTTCGTACTCTTATAAAAATAACAGGAAGTTATAATGTTAAAAAACGGTGAAAAAAAGTGTATAGTCACGACATAAAAAAAATAACTGTAAATAATGCAGTTTCTTATCTGCAGGCATCCTCCTGTTTAAATCTCCTCCTTCTTAATAACTTACTCGGTTTATCACTAGATAGCTCTGGCGTGGGAGGTTTTGTATAGATTAAAGAAATAATTAATTTTTATAAAAAAAACCCGCGACCGGGTTACTGGTCGCGGGTTTTTTTTATTTACACTAACCCAAAAAGAGAAAGGAATAACGTATCATGCAGACGATAAAGGTTTTTGATACGACATTGAGAGATGGTGAACAGGCAGCCGGCAGCAGGTTGGGAATACAGGCTAAACTGGAAATTGCTAGGCAGTTGGAGAAACTTAATGTTGATGTTATTGAAGCCGGGTTTCCTATATCTTCACCTGAAGATTTTAAAGCTGTACAAACTATTGCAGAGAAAATAAAAGGACCGGTTATATGTGGATTAACCCGGGCTATTCCTAAGGATATTGAAATTTGTGCCGAAGCGTTAAAAGATGCTGCGCGTTCTCGCATACATACAGGTATAGGTGTTTCGGATATTCATATTGCCGGGAAGTTCAGAGATAATAAATATGGAAGGACTATGCATGACAAGAGAAAGAATATTATAGAAATGGCTGTTACTGCAGTAGTGCATGCAAAAAAATTTACTGATGATGTAGAATTTTATGCTGAAGATGCAGGAAGGGCAGAGCAGATTTATCTGTTTGAACTTGTGAGTGCAGTTATTGATGCCGGTGCTACAGTTGTAAATATTCCTGACACTACAGGATATGCAGTACCCGAGCAGTTTGGTGAGCTGATATATGGAATAAAAACAAAAGTATCTAACATAGGTAATGCTGTTATCAGTGTTCACTGTCATAACGATCTGGGGATGGCTGTTGCAAATTCATTATCCGCAGTGAAAAACGGGGCAGGGCAGGTTGAAGGAACTATTAACGGCATTGGAGAACGTGCTGGTAATGCTGCTATTGAAGAAATTGTTATGGCATTAAAAACACGAGCTGAATATTATAACGTGAAAAGTCGTATAGCAACAACTGAGTTTTATAAAACAAGTCAAATGGTTGCGAATAGACTTGGTATGCCTGTTCCTCAAAATAAAGCTGTTATTGGGAAGAATGCTTTTGCGCACAGTTCCGGCATACATGTTGATGGCTTTCTTAAGAAACGCGAAACTTATGAAATAATGTGTCCTGAAGATGTAGGCTTTCCAAAGAGTAAAGTTGTTTTAACTGCAAGAACAGGAAGGCATGGTGTTAAACATCGTTTGGAAGAACTCGGTTATGCTTTTTCTCCTCTGAAATTAGAACAGATTTATCGGCGCTTCTTAAGAGTTGCTGATAAAAAACAAGAGGTATTTGATGAAGACCTAAATGCAATTGTTGGCGATGAAATACATACAGTAGAAGAAAAATACAAACTTGACTATTTACATACCGTGATAGGAAGAAACACTGCGCCTTCTGCAACAGTATGGATGATTGTAAATAAGAAATCGGTTCAGGGCTCAGCATGTGGTGATGGGCCTGTAGATGCAGTGTTTAAAGCTATTAACGGTATAGTAGGAGAGTCTTATAAACTGATAGAATATAATATTAATTCGGTTAGCGGAGGAACCGATGCGATGGGGAATGTTACTCTTCGTTTGCAAAATGAGGAGTTAATCGTAATTGGAAGTGGTGCTTCAACTGATATAGTAGAGGCAAGTGCAAAAGCATATATTAACGCAATAAATAAAATATGTGGTTATGGTAAATGATTTGGTGAGAGGGTGATTAAAAGTCATTCAAAAACATTTTATTATTTTTATAAATGGTTTATAAGATTAGTTAAAGACATTGGTTTTGCCAGAAAATATCCTTGTCCATGCAAGCAGTCCTGCGATAAGATAAAGTTTAATTGCTCTTTTGTTTCTATCCCCTCAACAATAACAGTGGAGTTAAGTTTATTTAAAATCATTAAGACTGATTCAGCTATCATTGTGATCGTTTTATTGGCTGTTGAAATATTTGATATTACAGAAAGATCTATTTTAATAAAATCTATTGGTAGGTTTAGAAACCGTTCAAGAGAACAATATTCAAAATTAAAATCTTCTAATAAAAACTTAAAACCAAGTTTAGAAAGGCCATTAAGCTCTTGCAGCATGTTTTTACCTAAACTAGACATATCTTTTACTTCAAGTAAAAGATTTTCGTGGTTTATGTTCGAGTTTAATAGTTTATAATTAATATGGTTAAATTGCTTTTCTTCCCTTAGGGAATATGATGAAAGATTTATGGAGGTAAATATGTTTTTTCTAATGTTTTGTGGTATTTTTATAAATTCTTGAAAGACATTGTCTAAAACCCAATTATCTATTTTTTCCATCAAAAGTTGTTCTTCGGCTATAAGGATAAACTCTGTAGGAGGAATATTCCCAAGTTGCGGGTGTTCCCATCTAAGAAATGATTCAAACCCTATAGGACTACCTATTTTAATGTTATAGATAGGTTGGTAAAACATATGGAGTTCATCATTTGAGATAGCATTAATTAGGTCATTCCTGATGGAGTTTGTATTATAATTAAATTGTTGATTACGAGCAACTGAAATTGAATTTTTACCTGTTTTTTTTACTCTATACATTGCGTCGTCAGCAAGCTTAATAATACTAGAAGGACTGTTGCCATTCTCAGGAAATAATGAGACTCCAATGCTGGCAGTGATAGAAAAATTGATTTTATTGATATAAATAGGACTGCTAATTTTAAGAAGTATTTTATTGGCTATATTAACTACAGAATTTAAATTATCAGGGTTATATATAGCAATTAAAAATTCATCACCTCCAAACCGTGAAGTCATGTCTGTTTCCCTTAAGTTCTGTTGAAGGCGACATGCTACCTCCTTTAATACTTTATCACCAATATCATGACCATAAGCGTCATTAATGTATTTGAAATTATCTATATCAATAAAGAGCACAGCTAAGCATCTATTGTCTCTTTTGGTAATAGAAAACATTTGTTCAAACATTTTCTTGAAATATGTTTTATTATATAATCACAGTTAGTGAATCGGTATAGGCTAAATGTTTTAAATTTTGAGTGTCGTTATAAATCTTTTTAAGTAAATCATCTGTGATCTTTTCTGCGCTATCTATGAAAAGTTTTTTTTTAAACTCATCAAAAGTATTTGATGTATCATTAAATATATTCATAATAAAATTTTCATTGAAATATGGTGAAAAATTAAGTGTTTCTTCGAAGATATTTAGTAAATGCTTTAACTACAATATTCTTGTATAAAATGTTACTGTTTGATACAAGTTCATTATAAACGTTTTTAATGTTATGGCCTTTTCTATATGGTCTATCAGCAAGCATAGCATCAATCACATCTGCAACAGCAAGAATATAAGTTTCAAGCAGTATATCATTTTTCTTCAATCCTTTTGGATACCCTGTGCCATTAAAACGCTCATGATGCTGAGCTACTATTTCTGGAATATTCCAAGGAAAATCTATATCTTTTAAAATATCATATCCTTGTTCTGTGTGAGTTTTAATTAAAGAAAATTCTATATCCGATAATTTTTCTTTCTTATATAAAATATCATGAGGGATGCACATTTTTCCAATATCATGTAATAGTGCTGCTATTTCAATAGCCTTAATGCGTTCTTCTGATAACATTAGTTCTTTTGCTATATTTTTTGCAAGAAGGGCTACATTTTTCTGATGTTTTATTGTGTATAAATCTTTTAAGCCATGAGCTATATTTATAGCTTGTGCTTTTTCTATAGCAGCTTGATGCAGTGTAATATAACCTTTATTATTATTGTTATCATGTTTACTACTATTTGCTAGATTAGAAGTTTTATTATTTTTTTTATTGGATAACTCAGAATCACAGAT
>CAZGAI010000253.1:0-4629 GCA_964523175.1 uncultured Victivallales bacterium
GGTCAGAGGTCAGAGGTCAGAGGTCAGAGGTCAGAGGTCAGAGGTCAGAGGTCAGCCTGTCCGCCGAAGCTCAAAGAGCGAAGGAGGAAGGTCAGAAAATTTTTAAACCTTGCAATAAGGCTAGAAATGTAACGAGAAGACATTTGGTTGTTTTGTCAGACAAAA
Source organism: uncultured Victivallales bacterium (assembly GCA_964523175.1). Classification (GTDB taxonomy): domain Bacteria; phylum Verrucomicrobiota; class Lentisphaeria; order Victivallales; family GWF2-38-69. The sequence continues at coordinate 166 of CAZGAI010000253.1, forward strand.
ATATAGAACAAGTTTAACTTGTTGATAGGGATGTTTTATATATGATTAAAATTAAAAAATACACTTCATTTATAATAGCGTTATCTCTTATTACAGCATATACTGTTTTAGGAGCGGACAATATAAGTGGAAATAATTCGTCTATTAAAACTAAGGCGACTATAAAAAATAGTAAAGAACATTCTGAAAAAAATGAAACAATTGATACTGATAACATCACTTTTGATTTCCCTAATACAAAACTTGTAGTATTCGCAAGATTTGTAGCAAAATTATGTGTCAAAACTTTAATAGGAGAGGAATTGCTGAAAGGTAATATTACCATAAAATCACAGAAGAAAATGAATTTACAGCAGGTAAAGGAGGTTTTCAGGCTTTTATTGAATTCCAAGGGGCATGAATACACTGAAACAAATGTATATATGAAGATAATTCCAATATCTGATTCTATTGTGAAAGTTTATAGTATCAAATACTTAAAATCTGCCGATATTACAAAAGCACTTACACAAATTTTTCGAATGAGTTTTAGGGAAGGAAATAAGCCTACAACAATACAAATTTCATCTAACGATGCTACTAACTCTGTTATAGTGTTGGCTCCTAAAAGCCAGCAGATCGAAATAGAAAAGTCAATTAAAGAACTTGATACTATGGTCAAAGAGGTACTTCTGAATATTAAAGTGGTCGAATTGACGAGAAACAAAATATTTGGTTATGGATTTGGGTTAACCTATTCTCCTTCTAGTGGTGATGTAGCTAAGGGTGGCATAACAAGCAGTAATTCGCCATTTTACCCTATTAACGGCTCATCTTCATTGGAAAAATTTACTACAGTAGCTACACCTGCTGCTGTTGGTTTTCAAAATCATGGAACACTTCATATTAATGTGCAGGGAGTTGATAATAAAACTAATATAAAGGTGCTTTCTCAGCCTCGTATTATTGCAAAAGCAAATAAAAAAGCCACCTTGAAAATAGGAGAAAAACAGAACTATATAAGTGGAAGCTCCTCTTTAGGAGGTAGTACACCAAGTGTTACAGGAACTACTCAGACGACGGCATCAAATGAGGTAGGAATTAACATAGAAATAACTCCCCGAATAAATAAAATAAAAAATGTAATACTTGAGCTTAAAATGACAATAACCAGTGTACAGGGGGACTATGATTTCGACAGTAATGGAAGTATTTCTAAAATTCCCATAATTGGTTCACGTGTTATCAATAATACCTCCAGTGTTATGAATGGAGAAACACTGATCATAGGCGGTTTGTTGAAAAATGAGAAAACAACAACGACAATAATGCCTCCAGTGCTGGGTGATATTCCGTTGGTAGGATGGCTGTTTTCCCAGCAGAATGAAATAGCTCAACAGGTTGAGCTTATGGTTTTTATCACTCCTACTGTCATAGATAGTATTGAATCTAATAATATTGCGTTAAAAAATGAAGTGAATAAATTACGAGAATATGATCCGAAAAATAAAGCTATAATTGATCAGATGCTGACAGGTAAAAAGAGTAAAACAGATGATGTATTTAACGTGTTTGATTATTTCAGTGATGGAAATTACAGAAAAGATCAACATTTCATACAACAACCTGAGAATTTATGAATGAGGTCAGAGGTCGGGAAATAGCGAATAATATAATTATAAGAAAGGGTTTTTTGTGAGAAAGGTATTACTGTTTTTTTTACTTTATTCAGTTTTTATGCTTGGCATGACCGTTGTAGCTTTAGCTGAAGAAATTGGCTATAGAAATAAATCTTCCGTTTCTTCAAAAACAAAAGCTATATCTTCGGCAGGGAAAAGTAAGTTAAATCCTTCTGTAAAAACCAAAAAACTTGATGCTGAGAAAGATAACCCTGGCGCAAAAAATATTACTTTTGATTTTCCAAATACAAAATTGAATGTTTTTGCGAGGTTTGTAGCAAAACTATGCGGAGAAATTCTGATTGGAGAGGAGCTGCTTATAGGCAACATTAATATCAACTCTCAAACCAAGTTGAGTATAAAAGAGGTAAAAGACCTTTTAAGAGCAGTATTATATTCAAAAGGGTTAGGCTTTACAGAAAATAATATATATATGGAAATAATTCATAGATCCGATTCTATAACAGAGGTTTATAAGTTAAATTATTTAAAGGCCTCTGACCTTGCAAAATCTCTCTCGCAGATGTTCAGGATGAGTTTCAGAGTAGCAAATAAGCCTGTAAATATTCAGATTACCGCCATTGATGCTGCAAATTCTATAATGGTACTGGCTCCGGCAATTCAGCAAATGGAAATAGCAAAGACAATCAAGAAAATGGATAGACGTACAAGGCAGGTGATGTTGAATATAATGGTGCTGGAAGTTACTAAGAAATCAACTTTTGGTTTTGGTGTTGATGCTATATTTAGTGATCAGACAGCCTCGGCTGCAGGTGGAACTACTGCCGGTCTGGTTACAAGTGGAGGTACGGTTCCGACTAATCCAATGAAATTTTCAACAAAAGGCGTTAATAGTGCCGGAGGAGTTACATATTCTAAAGGAAATTGGACAATTGATGTACAGGGGGTAGATCAAAACACGAGGTTGAAAGTATTGACACAACCGAGAATCATGGCAGCAAATAATCAGAAAGCAGAAATTAAAATAGGTAAAAAACAGCCGTATGTAACTACAAGTGCACAAATCGGCGGAGGTACAGCAGCTACAGGTGGTAGCGGTAATGCATCAACTTCGTCTACAATAGCTACAGATGATGTGGGTATTACGATAGAACTTACACCTAGAATAAATGATATTAAAGATGTTACACTTGAATTCAAAATGACTATTACCAGTATTGTAGATTCTCTTTCAGTAATTAGTGGTACTTCAACAGATAGTGCTGGTAAAAGGTCAAATAATACAAACGATGTTCCAAATATTGGTCATAGAACTATTGATAATACTTCCAATATTATAAGCGGTGAAGTGCTGGTGATTGGGGGTATGCTAAAGAACCAGAAAGTTGTGATAAAAACTGCTCCTCCTGTACTGGGAGATATACCATGGGTTGGATGGATGTTTGCTCAAACGTCCGAAGTAACCGAACAGGTAGAACTAATGGTTTTTATTTCTCCTACAGTTATATTTGATTCTGACGAGGGTGATGCTGTTACTAAAAAAGAGACAAATCAGTTTCGCAACTATGATTTAAAGACAAAGGGTACTTTAGATCAGATGTTGACAGGGAAAAACAGTTTATCTGACGATGTATTTAACTTTTTTGATTATTTTAGCAATGGCAAATACAGATCTGAGCAGGGCTTTATAGCTCAACCCGGGAGTCTGTTGTAGGTAAGAGGTAAGAATTTATTAATGTTTTCTAAAAACAAAAATCGATCCAGTTTTACATTTTTAGAACTGATGGTTGTATTGGTTATTTCAGCGGTGATGGTAGCAATAGCAGCTCCCAGCCTGGGACGTTTTTATGATTCAATAAAACTTGATGGTAATGCAAGGCAGTTAAAAATATTTCTTATGTGTGCCAGAAATACTGCTCTTGCCGAACGCAGAAACTGCAGGTTTTATTATAAGGCCAAAAAAAAAGAGTTTACTTTGGGAATTCAGAGATATCCAGAAAAGGATCCGGAAATCTATATCCCTGTAGTAGGAAATATATCAAAAGTAAAATTGTCTAATGGTGTAAAATTGGTAAGAGCACAACGGATGGGAAGTCGTCCAGTTCCGCCGGATACTGATTTTAATGACGATATTGTTCCGATGGGGAATAAATATGAATTCTGGTTTACTCTTGAAGGTAACCGAGGTGATAAAATAAGTGTAATTGTTGAGGCAGGCAGCGGCATAGTTAAAATTAAAAAGGGTGATTGACGACCACTATTTAACTTGTAAAGCATCCGTAACATAAAAATATTACAGCTAATTCTAATATTACAATGAATAAATGCTATTGATATTTAGTGAGTGTGAAATTGTTGGATTCTGGCTAAAAATCACAAGATTAATAAATCACTAAATGTAAAGGAATGAATAGATCAGTGGTTAAATGTTATAGAAAGAATACATTTTCACTAATAGAAATATTGGTTGCTCTTATGATTATAGCTATCTGTTTTGCAGTGTTTATGCAGGCGTTAAGTCTTAATATTAAGGATACAGGCATAGCTAAAAGTTATATTACCGCTAATTTTCTGGCAACTAAAAAATTGGCTGAAATAGTTACCAATGAAAAAATCAAGGCAGGAAAAAAAAATGGAGAGTTTGGAGATAGCTACCTTGGTTTTAGATGGAAATCAGATATAAAAAAACAATCTAAATATTTATTTTTAATAAAATTAACTGTTTCATTTGGCGCTGGCGGCAATAATAGAAAAATAATATTTACAACTCTTTCAATTAACAAAACAGCCTTAAAAAAGAAATCGAATGACAAAAAAAATACTACCAGAAAGGGTAGTAACAATA
>CAZGAI010000253.1:4729-6033 GCA_964523175.1 uncultured Victivallales bacterium
GCGACAGTAATAGCGACAGTAATAGCGACAGTAATAGCGACAGTAATAGCGACAGTAATAGCGACAGCAATAGCGACACTAATAATAGTAGCGCTAGTTAATTGCTGATATTTGCTGAGAAGTCGCTTCATTGCTTTTCGAGTTATTCATAGTAGGCAAAACATTCGTTCTTCTTCTATGGAAAACGAACAACGAGTACGCCTGCATCAAGCATCGTTGGCTTTGTTTCAATAGAGAAACTTATAAAATTAATTGTTATAATTTAGAAATATTCAACAGGCTTCAAATGTCAGAAGGAGAATTTAGATGAAGAATTTTATTATTATTGTTTTAATAGTAATGGTTTCCTGTATTTGTTATGCACAGGAGAAGGATAGTAATTCACAAAAAAAAATAAAAAATCGTAATTCTTCTGAAGGATCAGCAACAAAAAGTTCTGATGCTGAAAGTGAAATAAAGGCAACATCCCAATCTAATGAAACTTTTTCAGTAAAAAAACCCGTTAAAATTAATGATTCTAAGAGTAAAGAAGTATCTCTACAAACAGAAACTACTCCTGCCGCAGAACCTGCACCAGTTGATGATTCTAAGCTGGATGTAGTTTCTAATTCTTCCAGCTATCCTGCTAAAGAGATTAATGTCCCTCATGCTTTATTAAGAGGGGTAACAAATTTAGGCACTTTCTGGCTGGAGGTTCCCAGAGAACTGGTTTTGGAAAGTAATTATAATCCTGTTTATGGTGTAGTTGTGGGGGCTGTAAAGGGCACTTACTATGCGGGCAGAAGAGTTGTCTATGGCGCTCTAGATATAGCTTTACTTGGTTTTACAGGTCCCAGCGGATATTCTAAAAAATTCCCTGAATATGTATGGCAGGCAAAATGGGCACCGTGGTCAAAAGATAAAAAGCCTGAAACAAAGTCTTAATTCATAAAATAGAATACAAAAGTAGAGACGCGAAATCCTGCGTCTAATACGAAAAGCCGTTTACATCGTACATATTCAGTATACAGCGTTCTAATTTATATGAACATATACCTATTTAATATATTATAAGAAATTTCTTTACTGTTTCAATACTCCTCTATAAAAAAAATACAGAGAATATTATTTTCGACTGAACTCCTGCGATAATTGCCTTATTGTATTATTATGAGTACAGACAGTACAATAAAAATCCAGGGACTTATACTTAAACCAAGTGATATAGAGATAATAAAATCTCTTATCCCAAGTTTGTTAGTTTAGTCTTTGTTTTGAGGCTAAACTGATTTTTTTTAGGTCCCTACAACCTCTTAGCAACAATA
>CAZGAI010000254.1:0-5957 GCA_964523175.1 uncultured Victivallales bacterium
GATAATTTGAGATTACAATTCACATTGCTGCATTTTCATTCAGTTTCAGTATATAACTACAATTAACTGTACATCAACTCTTTTCTCAATTTGATAAATTCAAAAAAGTTAATAGATTTATTTATGCGGAAGGACTTCCGCTAAATAATTATAATGCATGTTAATAGTGTTAGCTATCTTATGTAATGTAAAAATACTATTAATTTATGCCTGACTTTACTGTAATTAAGTCGTTACCTTATGATGCGGTATTGAAACTTTAATTTAGGCATGTCAAGCCAAACGAACAAGTTGATAACTGAGTTTATAATAACAACACAGCAGTCTTTAATGAAGGGTGATAAATATTATGAGTATCGAATCAGCTAACAAATTTGTTGAAATAATGAAAAATGATACTGAGTTTTCTCTGAAAGTGCTAGCTTGTGAAAGTGTTGATGCACGTATTAAATTATTAGAAAACGAAGGCTATAAATTTACGATAGCTGAGATCATGAAAGAAATAAGAAGTGCCGGCTACCAAAATATGGACAAAGAAAATAACACTGATGTTGGGAAATGGTTAGAAATTGTTGCTATATGGAGTATTGATAAAAGAAAGGGGTGGAGGGGAGATTTGTTGGACAGATCAGTTCGAAGCTTTCTTGATGCAGCCCAATTTGAAATTGTATGTCCTAATTGTTCTCAATGCTATTATGTTACTAAAAAATATAGCGGGAAAGAACTTGAGTGCGAAGTTTGCGGCAAATTATTTACGGTAGACCTGACAAAAACTCCAGCTAATGGCGAGAATTCAAAACAAACATCAAATAGTGAATACGTGACAGGTCCGCCTATAGTTCCAAAAAACAATATTTGGAAAAATTGGAAGTAGAAATGTAAGAATTTTTTTTTGTAAGAATTATTTTTTAAATAAAGGGATATACCATGTTGACTGCGGTAATTATGGCCGGGGGTGCAGGCAAAAGATTTTGGCCTTTAAGTAGGCAGAGTAAACCAAAACAGTTTCTTAGAATTACTTCTGAGATGTCAATGATCCAGATGACCGTAGATCGTCTTTTGGGGAAAATAAAAATTGAGGATATTTTTGTGGTTACGGCACAGTCTCAATGCCATCTTGTGGAAGAACATCTTCCTGATTTACCCAAAGAAAATATTATTGCAGAGCCTGAGGGTATGAATACAGCTCCCGCAGTAGCATTAAGTGCATTGTTTTTATCTAGAAAATATAAGCCTGAAGACCAAATGTTTATACTGGCGGCTGATCATGTGATTTGCGATGTTCAAAAGTTTATTGAATCACTGTTGCCGGCAGAAAAGGCCTCAGAGGATAACAACCTTGTTACATTTGGGATAAAACCAGCTTATCCAGCTACCGGTTACGGATATATTGAAAGTGGTGAAAAAGTTAAAAACGGAATGATCGTTAAAAGCTTTAAAGAAAAACCTGATATTGAAACAGCTGAGTATTTTCTAAAATCCGGTAACTATTTTTGGAATAGTGGAATGTTTATGTGGAAAATCGGTACAATCCTTGAAGCATACCGTAAATATTTGCCCAAAATAAAGGATTTATTATCGGAAATTGCAATAAAATGGGATAAAGGCGGTATTACCGCTGATATCTCGGATATTTATTCAAAAATGCCAAAAATACCAATAGATGTTGGGATAATGGAGCAGGCAGAAAAAAGAATTGTTATTCCTGTGGATTATGGATGGAGTGATATAGGCGGCTGGAAAGCACTGCATGAGATATCAGATAAAGATGAAAACGGTAATGCGACTTCAGCTAAACATGAAATACTTGACTCAAGTAACTGTTATGTGTACTCAAATAAATTTGTTGCTTTGATCGGTGTTAAAGATTTGGTGATAGTCGATACTCCTGATGTCCTCATGGTTACTGAACAGGATAGCTCGGAGAGGGTTAAGGAGATTGTGATATCACTGGAGAAAAATAATTCAAATAATTACCTATAGCGATAGACTTTTGCGAGGTCTCTAATTCTAAAAACTAGATTTTATTGAAGTGTATAGTTAAAAAATAGTATTTTTTTTGAAATTTTGTCTTTAACTGCTATATTTTAAATCGTGATTATTAGAAATTATAATTTAAGTAATTTTTAAATTGATGTTTGAAAGTACTAATAAAAATTAAGTAACTGAAAGGGTTGTAGTATGACTATTAAAATCGGTATCAATGGATTTGGAAGAATTGGACGTTTAGTTTTCAGAGCTTGTTTTGATCATGATGATGTTCAAGTTGTAGGTATTAATGACCTTCTTGACGTAGAATATTGTGCTTATATGCTCAAATATGATTCAGTCCATGGAAGATTTAACGGTGATGTTGCCGTTGAAGGCGGACATCTTGTTGTTAACGGAAAAACTGTTCGAGTTACTGCTGAAAGAAATCCTGCTGACTTGAAATGGAATGAAGTTGGTGCTGACTATGTTGTTGAATCAACTGGTCTTTTTCTTACAAAAGAAACTGCTCAGAAACATATTGATGCAGGTGCTAAAAAAGTAGTATTATCTGCACCTTCAAAAGATGATACACCTATGTTTGTAGTGGGAGTAAACCACAAAACAATGACAGCTGCTGATACAATAGTTTCAAATGCTTCATGTACAACAAACTGTCTTGCTCCTATTGCCAAAGTAATTAATGATAAATTTGGTATAATTGAAGGTTTGATGACAACAATCCATGCTACAACAGCAACACAGAAAACTGTTGACGGTCCTTCAATGAAAGACTGGAGAGGTGGACGCTCTGCTTTGAATAATATTATTCCTTCTTCAACAGGTGCAGCAAAAGCTGTTGGAAAAGTTATTCCTGAATTAAACGGTAAACTAACAGGTATGGCTTTCCGCGTACCTACTGTAGATGTTTCTGTTGTCGACTTAACATGTCGTCTTGAAAAAGCTGCATCATACGATGAAATCAAAGCTGCAATGAAAGCCGCTTCAGAAGGCGAATTAAAAGGTGTTCTAGGTTATACTGACGAGGATGTTGTTTCTCAGGATTTTGTCAGCGAAGTCAATACTTCAACTTTTGACGCTAAAGCCGGTATTGCTTTAAACGGTAATTTTGTGAAATTAGTTGCATGGTATGATAACGAATGGGGATACTCTAATAAAGTTGTTGACCTGATTCGTCATATGGCAACTTTATAAGTTTAGAAAGTATTTACTGCTATGATGCAGGAATATAGATAATATGAAACCCGGAAAGTCAGGCAATAGCCGGACTTTCCGTTTTTTTTTAATATTAGGAGTTCTGTAATGGATAAGAAAACTGTAAGAGACGTAGACTTAAAAGGAAAAAGGGTTGTAATGCGTGTTGATTTTAACGTTCCGATAAAGGAAGGTAAGGTCACAGACGATACAAGAATAGTTAAAGCTCTCCCTACAATTAAATATATTTTAGATAATGGTGCTTCATTGGTTTTACTGAGTCATTTAGGACGTCCTAAGGGCGAGTTCAATATGGACTTTAGCCTTAGACCTGCAGTAGAGCGTTTGGAAAAACTTCTTGGTAAAAAGGTAATGATGGCTTCAGATTGTATTGGTGAAGAAATTGTTAGAGAATCGAAGACCCTTAATTCCGGTGAAATAATGGTCTGTGAAAATACACGATTTTATAAACAGGAAGATATGAAGTGCAAAACTGACGAAGATAGACAAAAGCAGGAGGCTTTTGCAAAAGAACTTGCCAAGCTTGGTGATGTTTTTGTGAACGATGCTTTTGGTACCGCTCACAGAGCCCATGCTTCAACTGCTATTATCTGTAAGTTTATCTCACCATGTGTTGCGGGTTTTCTTCTAGAAAAAGAAATTGAATATCTTGGTCAGACAGTAGAAAAACCCGAGCACCCTTTTATTGCTATTATTGGCGGTGCCAAGGTTTCTGGAAAACTTGAAGTACTTCGTCATTTAATGACAAAAGTTGACGCCATTCTTATAGGTGGTGGAATGGCCTATACTTTCCTAAAAGCTCAGGGGCATGAAATTGGTTCGTCTCTCTGTGAAAAAGATTTGATAGAAATAGCAAAAGAAACTCTAAAGCTTGCAAAAGAAAGAGGCGTAAAATTTTTGCTTCCAACTGATAACCTTGCTGCAGATAAGTTTGATGATGAAGCTAATATAATAACTGTAGGGAAAGATATTCCTGCAGATAGAATGGCCCTTGATATCGGTCCTGAAACAGTAGCTGCTTACACAGCTGAAATAACAAAGGCCAAAACGATTGTTTGGAATGGTCCGATGGGCTGCTTTGAAATGCCCAATTTTGCAAATGGTACAATGGCAGTCTGCCGCGCTGTAGCTGATAGCGATGGTATAAGTATAATTGGCGGCGGAGATTCAGTTGCGGCAGTAAATCTAAGTGGACTTGCGGATAAGATGAGCCATGTTTCTACCGGTGGCGGTGCTTCATTGGAATACCTGGAAGGCAAAATACTTCCCGGCGTTGCGGCTCTGGATGTGAAATAAAGAAAAAATCTATATACTGTTATTGTATAAAGAGCTAACCTAGTAAAGGTTAGCTCTTTGTTGTCATAGGCTGACTTCTATAAGATATTAAGTTTTCTGAGGTTGGGATTTATATTTTTTTACTTTTGCCCATCCATTTAGAATTGACAGCATCAGGAATGCAAACATAATAATTCCGCATATTATAATAGATTTCCATATACCTAAATGAACTATGAAAATAGGAGATAAGGCTGTTATTAGTCCACCACCAAGAAACGGTTCATAGACCATTTGTTTAAGTCCAAAAGCTTCAGCTGTACCTGTTTTGTATTGTGGATCAACAAGACGTAATAATAGTAGGCCTACAGCGGTAACGCCTGACTGCATACCAAATTCTGTGATTCCTCTTTCGAAAAAATACTCAGGAAACATTCTGGGTGCAACAATTAATACCATGAATGTCAGCCAGATCATACCAGCAAGCATTAAAATTGCAAAAGGCCAAAAATTAGCCAGGAACAGGTCAAGCCTTAACGATGCAATAGCTGTTGCTACTAAAACATCTAAAGCAAATCCCATAATTCTGTCAAAAGTATGTTTGTCCAGATATTTTGCTGCGTGAATTTTTGTGCAGACTCCCTGTACAATTAAACCTCCAATCATGGCTAGCGGAAACAAAGGGAAACTTGACATAACTGGATGAATACGCTTGATTCCTACCTGCATAGCCAGACCGATGAGGACTGAAACCCCAATAAGGGTAAAATGAAACGTTATAGGCTCAATTGACTCTGTAGCCACTGTGGCTGTTGCTATAGAGAATCTTTTATCTTTTGGGATCAGGCCGGTTTTTTTAAAGTGAGGTATCCCTTTTTGTTGATTAAGGTGGGCGCAATTTCCATTACGAATAGCAATATTAATTAATACGATTCCCATAACTACTGCAAATATTATTCCAACAGTCGCTGACATTTGTCCTAAAGCACCACCGGCTGGAAATCCTAATTTGTCAAAAACCTCAAACATGCCGGCGGCAGTTCCATGACCACCTGAAAAACCAATCTCCAGTATGCAGCCAAAAATAGCTGGGACGTTGAATAGCGGGATAAGTATTAAGGCTACAACAAGGAGGGCAATAAAATATTGTCCAATGCCCATGACCACACCAAAACATAACATAGGACCGCCTTCTCTCCAGATAGTTTTTCCACTGGGTAAAGATATTCCAAGGAACAGTGTAGCAAAAACTATACTTATCAGTATTCCCGGCATACCGCTCCAGTCCTTCACTATCCATAGAGGAACAACATTAAATATATATGGCCCTAGGAAAAGCCCTATAAAACCGGCAATTATTGAGGAGGGTAAAAATAAATTCTGTAAAACCTTAACCTTTGCCCTTAGAATTGTACCGATTAATAAAAAGAAGCTGATAAGGCAGATACTGTAAAAATAACCTGTTAATCCTTCCATAA
>CAZGAI010000255.1:0-5947 GCA_964523175.1 uncultured Victivallales bacterium
ATCAGTTATCAGTTATCAGTTATCAGTTATCAGTTATCAGTTATCAGTTATCAGTAAACGGAGAACCAAGAGCCAAGAGCCAAGAGCCAAATTCTAAATTCTAAATTCTAAATTCTAAATAAACAATCTACCGTTTTCTTTCACCAAGTAAAACAGCATCCTTTAAATCGTCAGCACTTTTCGCAGACATCCATTTTTTTTCAAAACACTTATCCTGTACAACCTGAGCTATAGCAGAAAGGCTTCTAAGATGAAAGTTTCTTTCGTCCTTTGTACCCATAAGCACAAAGACGGTTTTTATATCCGGAGCGTCTTCAGAAAAGTTAATACCTTCTTTACATCTTGCCAAAAGAACACCAAATTTATTTTCACCCTCTATAATAATATGCGGAATTGCAAGAGTAGGGCTGAGTACAGTAGAACTTTCCTTTTCTCTTTTAAGCAGTTTATTATAAATGATATCTTTATCTGTATTAAGTTTTTCTGAAAGTTTAGTACTTACTGAGCAGAAAAAACTTTCCAGGTCTGTAGTTTTCTCAATATCCATAACAATAGAGTTCATAATAATTTCATCAAATCGGTCAGTTACAATTTCATCGCGTTCCCTGATGATTTCTTTAAGTTCCGTTTCCAGAGATCCATCAGTAATTTCCTTTGCAGTAATTCTTTCAATTAAATGCAGAAGTGCAAATTCTCTATTGCTACGGATTCTACCATAGAACCAATACGCAAAAAAACCACCGAGAACAAGTACACCGCTTGCAATCAGAGCCGGAGCACCCATCTCGAAAATAATAAAACCAGAACCGATCACTCCGACGATCTGAACCCATGGATAAAGAGGTGAACGAAACTTTGGGCGATAATTCTGCAGATGACTCTCCCGCAAAATAACAACGCACAAACATGAGAATATAAAAGTTAGAAAGAGAACAGTAGAAGCAGCTTTTATTAATACATCCAGCCTTAAAAAAAGTGAAGCCGCAATAAAAACAGTACTAACTGTTAAAGCCACATGAGGGGTTTGAAATCTTTTATTAATTTTCATTAAAAAAGCGGGCATCAATTTATCGCGCCCAAGGGCTAAAGGATATCTGGCAGATGCCATAATTCCAGCATTAGCAGTTGATATAAAGGCAAAGATCGCAGCTATACCTAATACAATTCTACCAGGTGTGCCCCAAAATATTTGTGCTCCATCAGAGATAGGTGTAAGGGAATTACTGAGAACAGCTCCTCTCAACACTCCGGAAGTGACAAACACAACAAAGACATACAGTATGCTCACTATTAGTAAAGAAAATATCATTGCCAGAGGAATAGTTCTTGCAGGATTTTTAACTTCTTCTGCAACACTGGCTACTTTTAGAAGCCCTCCATATGAAACAAAAACCAAACCGGCAGTAGTAAATACAGATGTTATTCCGTTAGGCATAAAATTTTCTATATTTTTCACCTGTACATTTGGCAAACCGGCAAAGATATACACTATTAAAATTGCAAAGATTCCGAAAACCAGTACAACCTGCAGTTTACTCGCCTCTTTTATTCCTATAATGTTGATCAATAAAAAAATTGCGCAAAGAATTAAACCGATAATTCTAATATCAATATCAACAATTAAACCAACAAAAGCTGACATACCCACAAGCGCAAAAGATGTCTTCATGCATAATGAAAACCAGGTAAGAATACCGTCTACAGTACCGACAGCCGGCCCCATTGTTCTTGTTACATAAAAATAAGTACCACCGGCCTTAGGCATTGCTGAAGCAAGCTCCGCCTGGCTTAACATACCGGTCAAGGCCAACAGTGCGGCAAAGAAATAAGCAATAACCATTGCGGGACCAGCCAGTGCAAATGCAAGTCCGGGTAAGACAAAGAGACCTGAACTTATCATAGCTCCCGATGCAATACAAAACACATCAAGAAGTGTTAATTCACGCTTTAAATCCATTTGAGATTATTCCCCTTACAATAAACTAAAAATTTATCGATTTGGTGATCTGTTTTGCATCATCGTTATCGTGATCATAATCCTGATCATTGTCGATTTTTTAGTTTCATTTTTATAAAACTTCGATAAATCAACGACCGACGCTATCCTGAAACAAAAATTCAGACTGAAGACTTTTTTATTTTATTACTATAGAAATATATATTTCTAGTCTACTTTCTTTAGTCTTCTGTCAAAAAAATTGCTTCTCTGAAACTACTTTTTCTGTCAACGAATTTAACTAATCTAACGAATTATTTAAATAACACTTATTGATTTTTGATAAAAAATCAATAAGTAATTAGTGTTAATTTGTGCAATTAGTGGATAAACTCCTCTTTGCCTGCACAGTTCGAAGAGCGCCCCATGGGTTTCTCTACAGATAAAACTCTGCTTGCAAAGACCTACACAATCTTACGGCAGTTTTACCAACACATGCTCCTGATTTCCTTTTGGACCTAAGATAGGAGACTTGATAATATCTAATTTAGACCAGCCCAATTCTTTTTCAACAAAAGATTGTATTTTAAAAATACAATCATTAATTACATTAGTATCCCTGACAACACCGCCTCTTTCAACCTGAAATCGTTCAGCCTCAAATTGTGGTTTTATTAAAATAAAAGCCCAGGAATGTGGAAGAAGCACTTTATTTACTGCAGGAAGAATCTTTGTAACAGATATAAACGAAACGTCCATAGTTAAAACATCCACCTTTTCTGGAAGAGAACCACTACTGAAATGCCTGGCATTAACTTTTTCCATACAAACAACCCTTGAATCCTGACGTAATCTTAAGTGTAACTGACCATGGCCAACATCTACAGCGTACACTTTTATCACACCTTTCTGCAGCATTAAATCAGTAAAACCACCTGTAGAAGCGCCTATATCCACAGCTTTTTTTCCAGTAAGATCGGGAAGATATTTATCCATCGCTGGAAGAAGTTTAAACGCTCCCCTGCTCACATATCGGCAGGGTTGCTCCAAAGTAAAAACTGTATTCTCATAAAACATATCAGATGAGTTACGTACAACAAAATCATTGCCGATTCTAACAAGTCCGGCCATAATATTCTTACGCGCCTCTTCAACAGAAAGACACAATCCGTTTTGTACAAGAAGAATATCTACTCTTTTTTTTTTCAGTTTTGCCACAAGGCACACCTTGTTTTTATCTTTTTACTTTTCACTATATGATTTGTTTACCAACATCATTCAATTTGGAATATACTTTTTTCATCATCAACTCTTTGACCAAATTTCCAAATGATTGATTTTCTAATATTTTTTCAAATATTTCCTGGTTCTGATCCATTCGTTCTATCAATTTATCAATAAACATCTCTTCAAAGGCATATTTAAAAGTATCAATTTTATTGACTTTAGCCTGAGTTTGCAGTGTTTTATCTTCAATCAGCTCGGCTTCTATCTGTTCAAAAAATAGTCTATCAGCTTCCTCAAACTCTGTTCCAAAACGCTCATTTAATACATTAATAATTTCTGATAATGCTGCTTTTTCATCTTTTGCACGTTTAATTCCTGCTTCTGTTAAACCGTCAATTTCTCCGCCTTCACCTATAGCTAAATCAATTGAACCTTCCTTTATTTTTTGCAGGCGATAATACTCCATTGCCACTTCATCTACAAGCTTCATACTTTCCGACAAATCACGCTTTGGTAATTTATTCAGCAACAATTTGGCATAAGCATAAAATTTTTCAAACTCAGCATCTCTAAATGGCATAATCTGTGCAAGGAAAGAATACAAGTTTGTCCAGGTTCGTAAACTTTTTTTGAACTCATCTTTCTCGTCTTCAGTTTCGATTGTCTTAAATCGATCAACAGCCGGATCAATATAAGCGTAAAGTTTTGATTGAAATTTAACCGTTATTTGAGTCGTTGGATTAAAATAGAACTTTGCAAATGCATCAATTTCTGAAGCCAAAAAAATTTGCTGTTCATCCAGTTTATTTTTAAGATCATACAAATGATTCGGCTCAGGTTCTTCCTTGACAGAAGTAAATTCATAATAATGTTGAAATGATTTTAAAATAGTTTCCCTATCATTTACAAAGTCCAATACAAAAGTATCTTCTTTTCCTGTAGTGGTTCTATTCAATCTGGAAAGAGTCTGCACAGCTTTGACTCCTGAAAGCGGTTTGTCCACATACAAAGTATGCAGTAAAGGTTGATCGAATCCAGTTTGATATTTATCAGCAACAATCAGAATTTTATAATCATCCTGATTAAACACTTTTGGTAATTCTTTTTCTCCAAATCCTGTCAATTGAGGTTCTGTTACACCTTCAGGAAAATTGTCATCGATCACTTTTCCTGAAAAGGCAACCAGTATCTTGATATCCTTATCGTATCCATTCTCTGAAATATAGCGTTTAAACTCTTCAAAGTATCGTTTGGCATGAAGCCTTGAACCTGTCACCAACATAGCTTTGGCTCTTCCGCCAATCTTACCTGAAACCACTTGTCGAAAATGCTCAATTATAATTTCTGTTTTTTGAGCCAAATTATGAGGATGCAGTGAAACAAAACGTCCAATTGCCTGTGCTGTCTTCTTTTTATTGAGTTTAGGGTCTTCTTCAATCGCTTTTGAAATTTTATAATAAAGGGAATAAGTTATGTAGTTTTGCAATACATCCAGGATAAAACCTTCCTCAATAGCCTGCCGCATGGAATATAAGTGAAAAGGCTGTGGTTCTCCTGCGCTGTCTTTATAACCAAATACTGCCAGTGTTTTATATTTTGGAGTAGCGGTAAAAGCGAAAAAAGATAAATTACTCTGCTGTCCTCTGGCAGCTGCAGATCTTTCTACGTATTGATTAATCAATTCCTGAGATTCGATCAGTTCTCCATCATCTTCTCTAAGTTTGGGGTATGGCTCTCCTACATTTTGGGCTTCAGTCGGTCCTGTAGGATAATCATCTGAGGACAGTACTTCTTTCATTTTCTTACTGGCTTCACCTCCCTGGGAGCTGTGAGCTTCATCAATAATTACAGCATATTTTCGATTAGGTAATTTACCCATCTTCTCAAATACAAAAGGAAATTTCTGTAAAGTTGTTATGATAATATTAGCTCCACCTATAATAGCATCTGCTAATTGCTGAGAATCTTTATCTATCCTTTGAACTACACCTGTCTTATGTTCAAATTGATAAATAGTATTTTGTAATTGAGAATCCAATACACGCCGGTCAGTAACCACTATCACACTATCAAATATCCGTAAATCTTCAGTATTATGTAAACCGGATAATCTATAGGCAAGCCAGGCAATAGAATTACTTTTCCCTGAACCGGCAGAATGCTGTATCAAATAGTTGCAACCAACTCCATTAAATTTAGCATGATGAGTTATTTTCCGAACTGCATCCAATTGATGATAGCGTGGAAAAATCAGCTTTTCTTTTTTACGAGTAAGACCTTCAAATTCAAATTCTTCTGTTTGAAGGTGAATAAACCGTCCAATAATTTCCAACCAGCTATCTTTAGATAGAATATCATTCCATAAATAATCAGTTTTATAACCATTAGGATTAAGCGGATTTCCTGCACCAAACTTATTGCCTTTATTAAACGGAAGCCAATAAGTTCTATTTCCGTCAACACGGGTAGTCATATAGACTTCCTCATCATCTACAGCAAAATGAACTAAGACTCTCTTCTTAAAAGTAAAAAGCAGTTCCTTATTATCTCTTGTTGTACAGTATTGTTTTTTTGCATCGTCTGTGTTTTGTCCGGTAAACCTATTCTTAAGTTCAAGAGTTGCGACAGGAAGACCATTAAGTGACAATACTAAGTCAACTGAATTTTTATTTTTTCTACTATAATATACCTGACGAATAACCTTGAGTTTGTTCTGTTCATATAAAGCAATAGTATCAGGATTCAGTCCTGATTCAGGTTTAAAAAAGGCCATTTTAAATCGCA
>CAZGAI010000256.1:0-5946 GCA_964523175.1 uncultured Victivallales bacterium
TTCTTTACATAGATATTCCTGATAAACCGCTTCTAGAAATCCACATCCCATTTCACGATACACTTCAAGGATAGCCCCTTGGATTTTATAACACTCTTTCTTAAAAAGAATTTTTTAGTGCCTTTCGAGTGGTTCGTGGTTCATTATTTATAAACCTATTTTTTCCCGGATTTCCTTCATTGTCTGTACCGCAACTTCTGAGGCTTTTTCTGCACCGGCTTTTAATACAGAATTTACATACCCCATATCAGCAGCTAATTCATCTCTGCGTTTTTTCATAGGAGCAAAATATTCACTGAAAATTTCAAAGAGCTCCTGTTTAGCTGTACCGTACATTAATCCACCGGCACGATAACGCTCTGCCATATCCTCAATCTGTTTCTCTGAAGCAAAAAGTTTGTACAAAGCAAAAATAGAACAGTTTTCCGGATCTTTAGGCTCTGCCGGAGATTTAGAGTCTGTTACTATTTTCATAAAACTTTTTCTAGTTTTCTTAGCTGTATTAAATATATCTATTGTATTGCCATAGCTTTTGGACATTTTACGCCCATCTGTTCCAATAACAGTAGCTACATTATCTTTTATCTGCGATTCAGGTATTACTAGAACATCGCCGTATTTATTATTAAAACGCTGAGCTATATCACGGGTAACTTCAACATGCTGTTTCTGATCTCTGCCTACAGGGACTAAATTTGATTTATACATCAATATATCTGCCGCCATTAATATGGGATAATAAAAAAGGCCGCAGTTAGGTATTATTCCGTTTGCAACTTTATCTTTATAACTATGACAACGCTCCAAAAGTCCCATTGGTGTGAAACAACTCAAAATCCATGCCAGTTCAGGTATTTGAATAATATCAGATTGACGAAAAAAAACCGTTTTTTCAGGGTCAAGACCACATGCTAGAAAATCAATAGCCAGGTTCATCGATGTTTCTTTAAACACAACTGGATCAGGGGTTGTAGTAATTGTATGATAGTCGGCAATAAAAATAAAAGGTTCGCCTTTATCCTGAAGTTCGATCACAGGTTTCATCATTGCAAAATAATTACCAAGATGCGGTGCACCAGTCGGTTGTATGCCTGAAAGTATTCTCAATCTATTAATCATTATTTTTCTCTCCTGTTATCGTAGATTTTATCGGTTGAACTTTTATGTAAACCTCTTCCGGATTTTTACGTGTTCCATCTACCACCAGTAGATCATTTTCTATTGAAATTCCAAAATATTTTTCATTTGTCTGAAGATATGGTAGGATAAGTTCCCAGTCTTTACCTGAAAGCGAGACATATTCACCGCCGTTAAGCTGTTCATCAACAAGTTTACGATAAGGATCACGTACATAGATAGCACCACCTGATGCAAGTGAAAACATATTAGCTCCCGGGTACGGACTATCCAGGTCTACAACATCGCCATTTGAATCAAATTTTATGCCGTTGAGTATGACAAATCCACCACCATCAAGGGGGTCACCGGCCATAAAAGACTCTGCTAAGAAATCCAATGCGGTACCATTGATCACGACTCTAGGTCTACCAACAGCATTAATCAAAGGCCGGCCGGCGGCATTACCAAGTACGTATACATCGCCACCCTTTGCGCCATACATTAATGCCTGTCCAACATCTCCATGAACAACCAATTTTCCACTTTTCATGATTTGTCCCAACTGATCCTGTGCGTTATCATGCACATGAATTTCCATTCCATTTATTCCTGATGCCAGATAGTCACCGGAACTTCCAAATACATCGATTTGTACACCTGTTGTATCGACTCCAAATCCACAGCCAATAAAGCGCTGTCCTTTTAAACCATATACGATAAAACGTTTCCAGCCCATTTGGTAGGCTTCAACAATCAGTCTTTCAGTACAGTCATCACCTTCAGGTGGAAAATCCCCTGCTAAAATAACTAAAACCATTTCAATATTTTGAGGAGGACGAATATTTTTCCTTAAACTCCAATCAATACGGCAGGCATGGCTTGAAATATTATATGAAATGTTTATAACAGAATCAAGCATTGAGTCAATAGCTTCTCTAAACAACTGTATTACCACACTGCGCTTCATTCTGCCACAATTAAAGTGACGATCATTAAGTTTGGATAAAAGACTTAAAGAAAAATCAAATTCTACAGCTCCCTGTTTAGATAAAGATACTAACTGATCGGCTAACCAGCGAACATTATTAAAATTCCAGCTTAGAATATGCTTAGTTATTATATCAAAAAGATCATTCTGGTTTTTAGTGGTCAGCCTTAATTTTAGTTTTTCTACAAATTTGTTACTAATTGCAGGAGGAATAGGTGCATTGTCTTTATTTACTTTCCATTCACCGGGAGGACAGATAATAGCTGCACCAAACTTATCAATGCATGAAAGTTTACAGTCTTCACCTGAATCTTTAATTGTAAATGAGAAAGCGCCGCCATCAGTAGAGCTTCCACCTCGAGCATTCCAATAAAGGTCTGCAACAGGACGAAACCGCGGGTCTTCTTTAGATAAGCATTGCAAAGTAGTGTCTATTGCCTGTTTTTCTGAACCTATAAGACCAATAGAAACATCACCTTCCTGTATAGCAAATACCTGTGGGCGAAGCATGGCAGTATCTGTAATTCCATGAAGTTGAAAAATATCTTCATCCGGATTGCTATGAGCAATAATAAAAAACCATGGACCATCAGGTGAGCCGTGCATATGAACAGCCTGAATAGCTCTATATATTTTCTGTTTCTCTTTTGGCAGCCTTTCGAAATCTAATTCAGTTGTTGGAGCAAACGCCTCAATTACGTATTCTATCGGATATCCATACGTTCTATGCAGCATATCAAAGCAAAGCACGGATACTTCCGTATCTGTAAGGAATTGGGGTGAAATATTATGCTGCCTGAGGTATTGCGACATACTGTAATAATTGGCAAAATCACCATTATGCACAAGAGCCTCATTCATACCTATAAAAGGGTGTGCTCCGGCCGGATGCCAAACACGTCCTTTCGTAGGATATCTTTGATGAGCAATCCATACATGAGCCCGTAAATCATCGAGACAATAATATTTTACAAGTTGCTCTGCATAGCCCACTACCTTAAAAATCATCAGGTCTCTAGCATGCGAAAGGACAAATGCTCTTTTTTCCCCATGAGGCGCATAATATTTCTGATTGAGTTTGAAACTATTCTGATAAATAAACTCATCTTCAGTCATTCTAAAAGGAGCATCGTTTAAGTTGTTCTCATCTCTAAATTTGGAAAGAGAGGATTCTTTTACACGAACAAAATATTGTACTACTTCAGGAGGTTTAACTTCAAGTCCGGCATCGCGATAATCATCAATATGCGAAATTCTTCTCTTATGATCAATTTTCAGGTCAGGTAAGATAAAAGAAGATTCAACTTCTTTTTCCGCGTTAGGATCTAACAAAGCAATCTGTAGAATGTAATCATTCTTCAGTATTTCTGAACTTACGCCCAACTGTTCAGGCACAAATTTAGCAGCAGCAATGCCGCCGCCTTTACCATTACCTCTATTGTGCATTTGATATGATGCTTCAAAAATATTTCTACCGCAAACAGGTACATTAGCGCAGAAACCTACAACACCACATCCCCCCTCCTCTACCGGATCTCCAGATTCTAAAGGTTGTCCGGATGTCAGTTTCTTCTTTGACAACAACATCTGTTTTGTGTATTTATTCATAGTTTATTTATGTTTAATTGTTAATCGTTCAGCGTTCAAATTTTATTCTCTATCGTAATCCATATGCACCAATAAATCTGATCGCCCAACAAGTTCACGGATACTTTGCATCCCCAGCCTCCAGCAAATAATCTGAAGTTGAGCAGCCCAGGAATTAAATAAATTGATTAGCCGCTGTGAGGACCAATTTCCATCTAATTCCTCAGATAACTCAGGGTCAGTTGTAGCAATACTTCGCGGACATCCTCTTCCACTTTCACATCTGCCGCAGCGAACACACTCAAGCGCAACTAATTCTGCAGTCCCAATAACAGCAGCATCAGCACCAAGAGCAATTATTTTGGCAATGTCCCAAGCCGAACGAATTCCGCCTGAAGCTATTAGAGTAATTTCATCTCTTATTCCCTCTTCTTTCAGAAATCCATGAACTTTAGGTACAGCAAATTCAATAGGCATTGCAATGTTTTTTTTAGCAATATCAGGAGAAGCGCCGGTTCCGCCATAACTGCCATCAAGATGGACTATATTTGCCCCTGCATAAAAACTACCTACTGCAACCATATCTATATCACTGGCTCCAGCCACCTTAATAGAGACAAGTGCTTTGGTGTTCATTACTTTTACCCAATCCACATGTTTTTTATGATCTTCCACTGAATATACTGAGTGAAAAGGAAAAGGTGAAAACAGCGGAAACCCGGGAACAGTTTCACGCATTTTAGATACTGCTGGAGTATTTTTGTCACCTAAAAGGTGACCGCCAAGTCCGGGTTTTGCTCCCTGTGCATATTTAAATTCTACAATGCGGACATTCTGTATAGTTTCTTCCTTTACACCAAATAGACCGGTTGCCACCTGTGTAATGACATTCTCTTCATATTTATGTAATTCTTCAGGAAATCCCCCTTCCCCGGTGCAGGTAAAAGAATTAACTGCTTTATATGCCTTTGCTCTGGCAAGCATAGTTGTAAGGCTGATGGAACCATAACTCATCCCGCCGCCATAAAATGGAACACCAATTGTAACATCAGGTCTACCCTCATCAGTACGACGATTAAGCTTAACACTGAGATCTACATCCTCAGGTTTAAAATTAACATCTAATGGAATAGTCGGAAACTCTATATTAATTTTATCAAAACCTCCGCCTGACAGCCCGGTTTTATAGTTTAAATCTACTTCGGGAGGCCTGCCGGTTTCAGCCTGAATCCAGGTGCTGAACAAGAGTTCAGCAGGCCAGCGTGGATCACCAAAGGTGCTCCACATAGGTTCATTACCAACCAGCAAAGCTTTTTGAGGGCAATTTATAACACAGTATCTACCTTCTTCCTGACATTTTTCAGGACCTATACAAAAATGAGATTTTGGAGCCAGAATTCTACTGCCACCTTTTATATGCACATTGTAACTGCAAATTTCCGTGCATTTTCCACAAGAAGTACATTTTTGAGTTCTAATAACTCTATATTTTCCCAGAGTGTTACGAAACCTGGAAGGACATTCGTTAATTTTATCCTGCAAGGGGCTAAAGTTCATAGCATCTAGAGATTGTACTTTAATATCATTTGAAGATTTTTGAGGAAGATCACTAAATGTATTTAAAATAGGCTCTTTTCTTTTCCCAAAAATTGGCGCTATGTTTTCCTTTGCCATATCGTCAAAAAACATTATTCTCCCAAGCTCACCTCTCAACCGCCGTACTTCTCTTAGCCCCATAGCACCCATCAGCTCAATTAACTGTAAATGCCAGGCATTTATTAAATTGGTCATACGCTGTGCTGCCCATTCTACAGGAACCTCGTCTATCTTAACAGGGCATTCAGATACTCTGTCACAATCATGACAAAAACGACATTCAACTGCAGCCAATAGAGCAAGGTCAACTCCAACTCCATCAGTTCCACAAGCCACTGATTTAGCTACATGCTCTGCCATAGCAATACCACCAGTAAAAAGAACAGTTACCATATCACGTACTGAATTTTCCTGAAGTTTAAAGTGAATATCTTTAATAAGCTGTGTCATGAAAGTATCATACTTATGTCCAAAACCATTTCCTTCATAAGAAACCTGATAATGAAGAATTTCAGCACCGTTTTTTGCTAAATAAACTGAACGGTCCAATGCTTTTTCATCAAATTGTATTCGGATAGAGGCTATAATATCAGGAAATAATTCTTTTATTTTTTTTATTCCAATTAGTACATTTTCTGAATATGGAAGCTCTACTA
>CAZGAI010000257.1:0-5944 GCA_964523175.1 uncultured Victivallales bacterium
GTATATATTTATAGAAGATATTTGCAGGAATTATATTGCATTTATATCTACAGCTTTGTAATAAATAACCTCAAATGCCTTATAATTGAACATAAGTCGGGCAAAGTGAATTTCAAATATTAAAGACTTTATGATTATAGAACTGCAAACTTCAGTTTAATTATAGCTTAAACAATATTTTAGTAACATCATTTTTTACGTGTTTTACTATACCTAAATCTTCTGTCTAGATATAAACTTCCATGAAAAGGGGGTAGACAACTTAATATGTAATAATATATTAACAAAATACCTAGAGTATAATTTAATAATTTTGAGGGTTAAATATGAAAAGAGAAAACCTGACTGTTTTTGATATAATTCAGGACAGAACCCAGTCGCCTTCAGAAAAATGGAATAAACCTGCTTTGCTGGAACATTTTGGAAGAGACGATCTTCTACCACTATGGGTAGCAGATATGGAATTTAAGTCACCTCTTGAAGTATACCAAAACCTTATGAAAAGAGCAGAAAATGGAATCTTTGGTTATGAATATAAGCAGGAAAGCCTATATAAGTCAATAATTAACTGGTACGAACTTCGACACAATTGGTTAATAAACAGATCAAATCTCCGTTTCAGTCGTGGTATATTAAATTCTATTTCGGTACTGCTAAATCTGCATACCCAAGAAGGTGATGGTATTATTGTACAGCCTCCTGTTTTTTTCGAATTTCGACTTACTATTCGAGATAACAAAAGAAATGTAATCAAAAATCCTCTTAAGTTAGTAAATGGACACTATGAAATGGATTTTGATGATTTAGAAGTAAAAGCTTCAGACACTAAAAATAAAATTCTTATATTATGCAACCCTCACAATCCAATTAGCCGAGCATGGAGAAAAGATGAATTAGAACGAACTGGAAGAATCTGCAAAAAACATAATGTTTTAATCATTTCAGATGAAATTCACGGGGACTTTGTTTTTGAAGGATATAAATATATTCCTTTGACTACAGTTTCTCCTGATATAGCAGATATCTCTTTCAGTTGTCTTTCCCCGGCAAAGACCTTCAATATTGCTGCAGTTACAGATGGCCTTGTTGTAATAACTAATGATGAATATAAAGAACAGTATGATTTATTTATGAAAAATTTCTCGATTAATAAAACAAATACATTTTCAGCTGTTGCGATGGAAAGCGCATACACTTACGGGGGTAAGTGGTTAGATGAACTTTTGGAATACTTATACGGTAATATAAATTACATAAAAAATTATTTGAAACTTTATATTCCTAAAGTTCACTTGATTGAACCTGAGGCAACCTTTCTTATCTGGCTTGATTTCAATGAACTGGAGATGGAAGCAAAGCAACTGGAAAGCTTTTTAGTAAATAATGCCCGTTTGGCTTTGAATTCAGGTTATTGGTTTGGCAGAGAAGGTGCTGGATTCGCAAGAATGACAATTGCGTGCCCAAGGCTAATGCTAAAAGATGCTATGGATAGATTGAAAAATGCAGTTGAAAGCTTATATAAATAAACAATTTAAACTCATTTGTAAATTTAAATGCACATTGTGAGTTTAACTATTCTGGATAATATGAATTACTACTGTGCTTAATAGTAGTAATTTTTTATTTATACTTTTAGAATAATATTGATAAATAAAATGTTTTCAGATATAATGCTTATTAAAAAGTATTATTAACAATAATCAATAGGAAGAATTATGAAGTATCTAAAAACAAGTTTGCTACTGCTGGCTGGTTTGTTTATTGCATTGGCATTAAGCTGCACATCTCTAAATCATTCAAATCCAAATTTAGCTGAAAAATGGTGGAAACAGGCTGTATGCTATGAAGTATATATTTGGTCCTTCAAAGATTCAAATGGAGATGGTACCGGAGATCTTAATGGGATAACAGAAGAGTTAGGATACTTAAAATCACTCGGTATTAATGTTATTTGGATTACACCGTTTTATCCATCACCCGACGTAGATATGGGGTATGATGTTAGTAATTATAAAGCTGTAGATCCAAAGTTTGGGACTATAGAGGATTTTCAAAATCTAATTAAAAAGGCGCATGAATTAGATATAAAAGTTCTGGTTGATATGGTGTTCTCACATACATCAGATCAACACCCCTGGTTCAAAAATGCTCTTAAATCTAAAGATAATCCATATTATGACTTTTATAAATGGGAAAAACCAAATAAAGGAAATAAACCTCCTAACAACTGGCAGTCATGGTTTTCAGGTTCAGCCTGGGAATATATAAAAAATTACAATGAATACTATCTACATATTTTTGCTAAACAGCAGCCTGCATTAAACTGGAAAAATCCAAAAGTAAGAAAAGAGATGGCTGGTGTAG
The DNA here is from genome assembly GCA_964523175.1 of uncultured Victivallales bacterium. Taxonomy (GTDB): domain Bacteria; phylum Verrucomicrobiota; class Lentisphaeria; order Victivallales; family GWF2-38-69. The sequence continues at coordinate 2,365 of CAZGAI010000257.1, forward strand.
CTAAATTTTGGCTTGATAAAGGCGTTGACGGTTTAAGATTTGATGTTATAACTCTTATATCGATACCCAAATTAGACCAAAGTGCAGCGTTGTGGGGAACAATGCCTGAAGTACATACTTATTTAAAAGCTTTAAATAAAGATATTCTTTCTAAATATGATATTTTGACTGTAGGCGAAATGCCCGGAGTTACATATAAAAATGCCCAGGAATATATTAGTGCAGATCAACATCAGCTTGAAACTGTTTTTCAGTTGGATATCATGTCTCTAGGATGTGCAAATAATAATAAATTTGAACCGGTTCCTTATGATTTGCTGAAGTTTAAACAAATTTATGAAAACTGGTATAATGGGTTATATGGAAAAGGCTGGAACAGTATTGTGCTTGGAAACCATGACCAGCAAAGAATGGTTAACAGATGGGGTGATGCCAAAAATTACAGGAAAGAATCAGCTAAAATGCTGGCAACTTTCGAACTTACACAATGGGGAACACCATACATTTTTGAAGGTGACGAAATAGGTATGACAAATTGTCCTTTCACAAGAAAAGACTTTAGAGATGTTGAAGCAATAAATTATTACAATGCGCAAATCAAAGCTGGCAAGAAAGTGCTAGATTTTCTCCCAGGACTGCTGGCCAGAAGTAGAGATAATGCTAGAACTCCTATGCAGTGGAGCGATGCAAAGAATGCCGGATTCACTACCGGGGATAAAACCTGGATAAAAGTAAATCCAAATTATAAGAAAATTAATGTAAAAGCTGAGAAAAAAGATCCTTCATCTATTTTGAATTACTACAAAAAAATGATCAAAGCAAGAAAGGCCAATCCAGGGTTAACTTACGGAACCTATGCTCAGGTTGATCCTCAAAATAAAGAAGTTTTCGCGTATACAAGGAATTACAAAGGTAAACTATTTCTTGTAGTACTAAACTTTAAAGGCAAAAACAATATAATTAATACTTCAATCAAAGAACTGGATACTAAAACAATTTTAATAAATAACTATGAAGAAACTCCAAAAATAACAAGTGATGGAACAATTGATTTAAAACCGTATGAAGCTGTAGTTTATAAAATTAAATAAAGGAGAATGAGGTGTATTCTATCAAAAAAATAAAACCGGCAATTATTTGTTTAATTACATTATTAGTCACAGTTTCTGTTTTTGCAGGTCAGGCTACTATTTTCAGCACAGAAAATATTAAAAAAATAACCGGTTATCTCGAAGACAATATAGCTACAAAAACCAATGTTTTCAGTTACAAGAGCAAAGACTACAGCTGTAAATCAACTCCCGGTGCAGTTATTGCTTCAACAAAAGGTATGAATGCAGTATGGGCAAGGGATACTGCTCTTGTAATGGGAACAATTGTCGAATTTTATAGCAATGCCATAAAAACCAACAATAAAAATGATATAGAAAAATATGGCAATTACCTGATCAATTATGTCTCATTTCTAAAAAAGACAGTACCAGTCCTTCCTCCTGACCATGCTAAATTTTATGTAAACGGTAAAAAATTCCCTTGGATGAATCAGGCAGACGGTCCTGCTTTACGCGTGATTACACTTGCTAAAGCAGCCCAAATCTTTATAGATACTCCTCAAACTATAAAAGTTACAGGCACTCAAGAATCGATTAAGCTTGACAGGAAATTTGTAGAAGACAATTTATTCAATGCTAGTAGTGCAAACCCTGAAAGTAATATTATAAAATATGAAGCTGATTTTATTTCAGCTAATTGGCAGAAAAAAACTATTGATTTGTGGGAAGAATCTTCTGCACACCATTTTTTTTCAGAGTTAGTGCAAATGAAGGCAAGCTTAGTCGCAGCATCATTGGCAAAACAACTAGGACAAAAGAAAGTTGCTAAGAAATATGTAAAAACATCCTATGATATATGTGAAAGTTTAAAATCATTTTATCATACATGGAAGTATTATGGAATTAGGCATAATCTTTCAAAACCATCAGGTAGTTTCTACTGCTATACAGAAAATAAAAAACCAAGTCAGAAACCTTTTGAGGGTAAAGTACCCAAGAAGTGGTATGAAAAATGGCAAAGAGGAAGTGGGCTGAACTCCTCTACAATGCTGGGTGTAATATATGCCAACATGTTTCCTGACTTTCAAAAAAGTTCAATTACTTACAGGGAACTTTCTAAAAATAAATATTATAAAAAACTTTTAAAAATGTATAATAAAAACAGTATTGGAGTATTACCTACGTCCAATAAGGTAATTCAGACTATCTATCATTATCAGAATGCCTTTACAGCCAAATCATTGACACCTTATGCTGGAGGTTTAGATGTCTATGAAATTAATTCTGGGATTTTGAAAAAAGAAAACTATGGAGCTGTTGTAGGTAGGTATCCAGGAGATAATTATAATGGTATAGATTGGTCAAAGGTTGAAGTGGATGGCAATCCATGGTTTCTTACAACAAGCGGACTTGCCAATTACTACTATACATTAGCATCTGAATACAAAATAATAGGGGAAATAAGTATTCCCCATTTTAAATCAAATACTCCGGATGTTGTGAAATTTTTCAGGCAGATATCTGGTAATAAGAATATAAAACCAGGTAATTATGCTAAAGACAGTAATGTTTTCAATGAAATTATTGATGGATTAGTGAGAAACGGTGATAATATCATGAGGACTGTTGAACATTTGGCAAAACCTTATAATATGCATATGTCTGAAGAGATAAATAGAAATACCGGAAAAGAATGCAGTTATGATAATTTAAGCTGGAGCTATAGCTCTTACCTGGATGCATATACTGCATCAACCCAAAAATAATTTATCAAACAAAGTCACTAAGACACAAAAAAATCTTAACCACTAATGGACACTAATTTGCGCAAAAAAACTTATATTGCATGCTTCATGCAATATAAGTAGAATAAATTGAAATTTGAAAGCTAAATAAGTATCTGCTTATTTGGCTTTTTCTATTAAAGATTTTCTTCCATTCTTTAATCTTTTGAATTTTTTTAGAATAATTTCAGCTTCATTAAATGGAACATTAATAAAAGAATACCTGTCATAAATCTCAATATTGTTAATAAATTTTTGTGAAATACCAGCTTTATCAACAATAAAATCAACGAGTTTATTTTTAGTTATATTATCTTTTTTCCCAATAGCGATAAAAAGTCGTGTCTGTGAGTCTATATCAAGTGTTTTCCTACCGCCTCTTTCCTTGCCACCTCTATCTCTGCCGCCTCTATCTCTGCCGCCTCTATCAGAATCTAGAGAAGTTATTTTTTTATAATTACTTTCATTAAGAGTCTTGCCATAAGAGTATTTCAGTATAGAAGCAAGAACATTCTCAGGGTCATTTTCCCCAATTAAATTTTTTGCCCAGGTTTTATATCCTTCCATATCACCTTTAGAAATAATATTTTCAAGGTCATCTGAAATTTTCTTTTTCTTGACGCTGATTATATCGCTAACTTCCGGAATGGTTTCTTTGCGAATATTGGCGTTTGTTGCTTTCTTAATAAATCCGAGCTTTCTGAATTCAGACGGTGTGATAAAGGTGATTGCGGTACCTTCATT
>CAZGAI010000258.1:0-5943 GCA_964523175.1 uncultured Victivallales bacterium
TTGTGATTGGTTTGGTATTTGTTATTATCTAAGTGGAAGTTTTTTTGTAAAGGAAACTAACGTAGCTTAAGTGATGCCAATCCGATTAATGCGAAAATGCCTCCCAAAATCCAAAACCTTATCACTATTTGAGTTTCAGTCCATCCTTTTCTTTCAAAATGATGGTGAATAGGAGTGCACAGAAAAACTCTTCTGCCTGTCAGTTTATAGCTTGCTACCTGAATAATAACAGACCCTGCTTCCATGACAAATACTCCGCCGACTATAAGAAGTACTAATTCCTGTCTGACCAATACTGCAATAAGTCCTATTGACCCACCCAAAGCAAGACTGCCGGTATCTCCCATAAACATCGAGGCAGGGTGGCAGTTATACCATAGAAAACCTATTCCGGCACCTATAATAGCTGCTGCAAATATTCCGATTTCCCCTGCACCTGAAATATAATGCAGATTAAGGTGGTTGGCAAAGATAATGTTACCGCTTAGGTATGCGAATGCACAGTAGGCTAAAGCACAGAATATAACAGAACCGATCGCTAATCCGTCTTTTCCATCTGTAAGGTTTACCGCATTTGAGGAACCTACAACAACCAGTATACCCAAAGGTATTGTTATCAATGCGCCATAAATTCCTGTCAATAAGGGGTCTTTCATAAAAGGAAGCATTAACTGAGATAAGACAATTCCTGTTTTAGGTAGGGAAAACAGGTATGAAACAGAAGCAAAAGCAATAGCAAACTGTAGAAGTAATTTTAACTTGCCGGAAATACCATTTCTATTTCTATGGACTATTTTAGCGTAATCATCTAAAAAACCTACGCCGCACAGAGTAATAAGTAAAAACAGGAATACTATCATCATATGGTTTGTCGGCATAGCCCAAAGAAGGGTAGATATGACAATACTAATTATTATCAATATTCCTCCCATGCTTGGAACTTTATCCTTTGAACTGTCAATAAATTCATCAGGTATAAGCCCTTTATGCCTGGAAGGAGCTGTAGTATTTATTCTTTTTAAGATTCTTATTGTGAAAGGGCCGAATAATAATACAAGCAATAGTGCAGTGGCGGCAGCACCTCCAGCCCTAAAAGTAACATACTTATATAGTCTAAAAGGGCCCCAGATATGACTCAAATAACTTAAATAATAGAACATGTGTAAACTTAATCGAATAGATATTCACGATTTAACTTAATAATAGGCAACAATACAGTTGTCATATTAAAAAATAAAATGTAAAAAGTTAAAAATTTTGATATATTTTGAAGGTCTGACTATCAGTCAGATTCTAAGGTGCCAATATAGGGTAGATTCCTATAGTATTCATTAAAATCTAGACCGTAACCTACAACGAATTCGTTAGGAATCTCAAATCCTGCATAATCAGCATATATAGGTTCAACTCTTCTCGATGGCTTATCCAGCAGTACGCAAGATTTGATGCTGAGTGGTTTATGCTTTTGCAGGCCGGAAGCTATTTTGGTAAGGGTTCTGCCCGTATCCAGAATGTCATCTATCAATAAAACGTGTCTCCCTTTGAGTTCCAACTTTGGTTTAGATAAAACTTTTACATGCCCTGTGCTCTCTTTGTCAACATATGAAGATGCGTGTATTACATCGACGATGAATGGGATAGGGATTTCTCTTATTAAATCAGCAACAAACGGAATACAACCTTTTAATACACATACCAGAGTAAGTTTTTTCCCTTCGTAATCTTTAGTAATTATTTTTCCAAGTTCGTGTACTCTTTCTGCAATCTTTTGTTCGTTTACGAGAACTTTTGGGTGTTGTATTATTTCCATTACTCTGTACCTTTTTTTAGGTTAGTATCTTTATAAATATTATTCATTTCTTTTTCTATTTTTTCAGAAACAGTTTTAACAGCCTTTGACATTGATGAGGCAAATGAAGAGGCTGTCAATTTATTCATATTCTGTTTCTCAATATAAATTTCTTTAAAAAGCGTTTTATTATCCATGGAGTTTACAACAGATACTTCTACGCAGAGCAAACATTCTTTTTTTGTTAAATCACACACAAACTTTAAAATAGAAGCATTTAATTTAAGGGGAGAAGAATTATTTTTTAAGGTAGGTGAAGCAGGGTTGTTAAAATAAATATTGAAATACAAAGCTAACATTTTATGGGGAGATTGAGCCCATCGATTAAAATTATCAAAAAAAATTGAATGCGGGGCTTTGGAAAAAACCATTTTAGAACCGTATAATTCTTCTACGTTAATTGGATCAACTTCTATACGATAGTTATATTGAGCATGTATAGATGGAGTACTGATGTTGAAATATTCAGTTTTTGGGGGGCTGGAATTAAAGCAACATCCGGCTGTAAATATTAAAGGAAAAATAAAATAAAATAAATTTTTCATAGTAGAAATAATACCTTGTTGATTTTTTAAGACTAAAATTTGTTATTTATAGAGAAATAGGAATTGATAAGAATTGTTTTTTATAACCGTTACTGCCTGAAAACTGTTAGGGTTGAGGTAATTATTATCGGCATAATTATCAACTCTTAATCTTAATATAAGATAATTAATAATAAAAACGATAGTGTATTAGATAAATATTGACTGAATTTATAAATAAAATATTTGAAATAATGAGGAAGGGTTGTATTTTAGGCGTCTTAGTTTTGTAAATAGTATATAGTTAAGCCTATTCTTATATTAGAAAAGGCAGTAGGTTTAAGTTGGGTTTAGCACTAATTGGTCCAGCTTTTAAAAATGGTGTAGTTTTAGTATATTAATATAAGCAGAATAAGATGTTATTGTTTATACCGATAGGGTAAATATTTTTGAAACAGCATAAATGAGAGGTATTTTTTAATGGCTGTAAGAATCAGAATGAAAAGAACAGGTTCTAAAAATAAAGCCTGTTACAGAGTTGTTGTGGCAGATGTCCGTTCTCAGAGAGATGGCAGAATAATTGAAAACATTGGCTATTATGATCCGAGACACAATGATGAGAAAATAGATCTTGAAAGAGCAGATTATTGGGTTTCCTGTGGTGCTCAGCCTTCTGAAACTGTAGCTGATTTAATGAAAAGAGCTAGAGGCAAGGCTGAAAAAGCAGAAGATAAAGCTGAAACACAGGATGTCGCTAAGGAAGTAACTAAAGAGGAAGTTAGTACCTAAGGAGAATTTAACGTGATAAAAAAACTTTTTAGTTTGTTTACTGGAAAATCTGATAATTCTTCAACTAATAACTCATCGCATGGTAAAGACCTTGGGGATATTGTTACTTTTGTTGATTATGTTGTTAGAGCTCTTGTTGATGAACCCAGTTTAGTGAAAATTGAAGTGAAAATATCTGAAAAACAGGTAAAAATCATAAATATTAACTGTAAAAAATCTGATATTGGTAAGATAATTGGAAAAAGCGGTAAAACTATTATGGCTATCAGATCCCTTGTTACCGGGGCCGCAAGCCGCATTAATCAGCAGGTAGCAGTCGAGGTTGTAGATAACGTTGCAGATTGATATAATAACTCTTTTCCCGGATATTTTTTTTGGGCCGTTTTCAGAAAGCATAATAGGTAGAGCGATATCAAGCGGTAAAGTAAAAATTAACTGTGTTAATTTGAGAAACTATACCGAAGATAAACATCGCACAGTTGATGATACACCTTATGGAGGTGGTCCCGGAATGCTGATGAAAGCTGAACCTTTATTTAAGGCTGTTGAAGATTATAGGAAAAATGATTCTTATGTAGTATTGACAACACCGCAGGGAGAACCGTATAAGCAGAAAACAGCCGAGGAATTGTCTCAGAAAAAGCATTTGCTGTTTATTTGCGGTCATTATGAAGGTGTAGACGAACGGGTAAGGACAAATTTAGTTGATCGGGAAATATCAATTGGTGATTATGTTTTAACAAGTGGAAACCTGCCGGCAATGGTAATTATTGACAGCTTGGTTAGATTGTTGCCCGGAGTGCTTGGTGATTACGAATCTGTAAAAGATGAGTCTTTTGCTGCTGATTTACTTGAGTATCCTCAGTATACAAAACCGGCAGATTTTAAAGGGCTGAAGGTTCCTGATGTTTTGCTTTCAGGGAATCATAAATTGATAAGAAATTGGCGTAAAGAACAGGCATTAATTAGGACAAAGGAACGCAGGCCTGATCTGCTGAAAAAGAAAAACTAATTTATAAATAAAAAAGGGAAATTATAAATATAGGAATTTGCTTATTAATTTGCATATAGACCTCAATATTGTAATTTCTTATTAAAAGTAAAAAGATAAAACAAGTTTAACTTGATAGTTACCGGAGGAATGTGAAAATGAATTTGATGGATAAAGTCAATAAAGAACAGTGTCGTGCTGACATTGCCGATTTCAGTATTGGTGATACAGTAAAAGTTTACTCTAAAATAGTTGAAGGTAAAACTGAAAGAGTTCAGGCTTTTACGGGTACAGTTATTGCTATAAATGGATCTGATGTACAGAAAACATTTACAGTTCGTAGAGTAGCTTTTGGACAGGGAATGGAAAGAGTATATCCTTTTAATTCTCCTAGATTGGTGAAAATTGAAGTTCAGAAGCAGGGAAAAGTAAGGAGAGCTAAGCTTTATTATCTGAGAGATAGAATAGGTAAAGCTGCCAGAGTTAAAGAAAAAAGAACAAGATAAAGAATTTGAATTCATAAATTCTTATGGAATATATCAAGAGCTGTCATCCTATGTTTTCATTTGAAAGAGAATTATGGGATGATGGTGTTTCTTTTTTAGCCGGAATTGATGAAGCGGGACGAGGACCTCTTGCTGGACCTGTGGTTGCTGCAGCTGTGATAGTTCCTAAAATGGCAGGATTTCCTTTGGTTAACGATTCAAAGAAACTGACGGATAAACAGCGTAGGGTTCTTCGTGAAGAAATTATGTCTGTTGATGGGATTATTTTTTCAATTATAGAAATTACAGTCGATGAAATTGAAAGAAATAATATTCTCCGGGCAACACATTCAGCAATGATCCAAACTGTTAAAAAATTGAAATGTGTTGATTTTGCATTGATTGATGGTTTACCTGTCCCCCATTTTCCTATTCCCTATAAAGCGATAGTAAAAGGTGATTCTAAGTCGGCGAGTATCGCAGCTGCCAGTATTCTTGCCAAGGTGCACAGAGATGATTTAATGAAAAAATATGCAACTGAATATCCAGTATACGGCTTTGAAAGAAATAAAGGTTATGGAACAGTGGAACATATGGAAGCTTTAAAAAAATATGGTCCCTGCCCAATACATAGAAAAACATTTGCACCAGTAAGAAATATTTTAGAAAAATCAAAAAAAATACAACCTGAATTTGATTTGCTTTAGGCTCAGGACAACGGGTTTAGAATTAAAGATAAGATTTACTAAAGAAGATAGAGGAGATAAAAATGGCCAAATATTCAATTGATATAATACGACACAGCGCAGCGCATCTAATGGCAGCAGCAGTACAGGAATTATTCCCGAATGCTAAGTTTGATATTGGTCCTTCTACCGCAGACGGTTTTTATTATGATTTTGATCTGGAACAGCGTTTAGTGCCTGATGACCTAAAAAAAATTGAAAATATAATGAAGAAGCTTATTAATAAAAAACTTCCTTTTGAGTATTTTGAATTATCTCGTGATGAAGCGGAAAAGTTACTGGAAGATCAAAACCAATCTTATAAGCTTGATAGGCTTAATGATATACCTGAAGATGACAAAATATCTTTTTATAAATGTGGTGAATTTGTAGACTTATGTCGTGGCCCTCATGTTGAACATACTGGGCAGATAGGAGTTATAAAGCTACTTTCAATTGCCGGTTCCTATTTTCGCGGTAAAGAAAGCAATCCAATGCTTCAGAGGATATATGGAACAGCCTTTAATGAAAAGAAAGATCTTCATGCATTTTTACAGCAGATAGAGGAAGCAAAAAAACG
>CAZGAI010000259.1:0-5922 GCA_964523175.1 uncultured Victivallales bacterium
AGTTTTTCTTTGTCTACTTTTTTTTCAATCAACCTTCTTCTTTATTCTGGAAAGACTGTATGAGGTATTTTTTATGTATATTACAGTTCTGATTGTCGCTGCTACTTTTCTTTGGGCTAACCTTTTTTTACTTGCCTGTGTAAGCGGTATTGGTCTGGTCATCTGCTTTCTTTTTCTGATAAATGTTCTCCCGTGTGAATAACCCTTTTTTTTGTTATTTAAAAGATTAAAACTATGTTTACCTTGTTTGTATTGGACATAAATCATGCTATTTTTGGCACTGCATTTAGTATGTTAAGGATGATTTGACATTACTTATAATTATATGAAATTCAACTATAACTCAGGTTATTACAGGGATCTGGTTTAAAGTGAAACAAGAAAACACTAACCCTATTATAAATTTTATTGTTAGATATTTTGGACGCTATTCAGTTTACGCAGCAGCAATTATTATCGGGTTGCTTGTAGGAGCTTTTATTCTTTTACCTATCAATGAGATTGTATATTATTATGAACTGCATGCCCAAAATGTGACGCTAAGGGGGTATATTTATGATCTGTTTTATAGGATTTCTACAGGTGATTTTACTGTTAAAACATTTTTCTTTGCTTTTGTGGGATGTGTACTTGGTCTTTTGAGTGCTAAAATTTTTAGATCCCTGCATAGGCGTTCCCTGCAAATCCGACATTTAAGCGGCGAATTAGAAAAGAATTTTCCAGTTCTTATTTCTCAGGGAGAAAGCGCTCTGGTGGAGTTTAAATCATCATTTCGCTGGGATCTTAAAGAAAATAAACTTAACAGAACTTTGGAAAATATTGTAATAAAAACACTTGCCGGATTTATGAATGCTGACGGTGGTACTTTATTAATCGGTGTTGCGGATGACGGAACTGTTGTTGGGCTTGAAAATGATTACCAGACCCTTAAGAAAAAAGATAAGGATGGGTTTGAGCAGGCTGTAATGAATACTATTTCAGCAAAACTGGGTACTAATGTCTGCCGACAGGTAATATTGGTTTTTCATGAAGTTGAAAATAAAGAAATCTGCCGGGTTATTGTAATGCCAGCTCATCGTCCAGTCTTTGTTAAAGACGGAACCAATCCAAAATTATATTTAAGGACAGGGGTAAGCACACGTGAACTAAATATCCAGGAGGCTGTTGAATATATATCACTGCATTGGTCAGGCAGCAAAAAAAAGAATTTAAACTTCAAATTATTTATCTATGCACTGATTTCTTTTTTAGCAATTTCCAACATAATGCTGCGTTTGTAGGTGCAAAAGAAGACTTGTGAACCCAAAACCACCGTTGCCGGTACCAAAAAATCTCAGAACAAGGATTAACGATTTGTGATTTTAGATTTATAAATTTCTTTTCAACTTCATAAATCTGAATTCGTTAATCTTTGTTCTTAAATTAATGCTTATATTTTTTGTGCCCACGCTTTGAGCGTGGCAAGCAAAAATCTTGTCCCGCTGCGGGATGGCAAGACTTAACTTATAATGGCTTAACCTTTTTTTAATCAGCAATATCAAAATCACATGTAAAATGTCTTAGAAATTCTGGCTGATAGATTATTTTGTATCCTGGAATTTTATCTCTGTTGTTCCAAACATTTTCAATAGCTTCAGCCAAATAGTCAAAGTGGCTCTGTGTGTATACTCTTCTCGGGAATGCCAGACGGACAAGTTCGAGAGGTGAGGGGTGTTCTTTGCCATTTTTATCAATTGTGGCAAACATAACGCTGCCAAGTTCAACGCCACGGATTCCGCCTTCAAGATACAGTGCGTTTACAAGACCTATTCCGGGATATTGCGATTGAGGTATGCCGGGAAGAAATGCTTTTGCATCAAGAAATACGGCATGTCCACCAACAGGACGCATTATCGGAACACCTATTTTTTCCAACTTATCGCCGAGGTAAGTTGCTGTAGCATGTCGATATACCTGATATTCATAATCCAATGCTTCCATTAATCCAACTGCGATGACTTCCAGATCTCGTCCGGCCAGTCCTCCATAGGTGGGAAATCCTTCCCGTAGTATCAATAAATTCCGGAATTGTTCAGCCCATTTGTCGTTATTGCATATCAGAAAACCACCGATATTTGCCATGCCGTCTTTCTTACAGCTCATCGTGGCGCCGTCGGCATATGAAAACATCTCCTGAGCTATTTCCAGAAGGGATTTATTTTGATAGCCGTCTTCAAGTTCATGGATAAAATATGAGTTTTCAGCGTAGCGGCATGCATCAATTATAAGTGGGATATTATACCTGTTTAATACCTCCTTAGTCGCACGGATATTTTCCATTGACACTGGTTGTCCGCCTCCGGTATTGTTTGTTACAGTGATCATGGCAAACGGATTAGTATTACTGCCATGTTCTTTTATGCATTTTTCAAGCTTTTCTATATCCATATTACCTTTAAATGGGGCAATGGTTGATGGATCCAGTCCTTCATCAGTTAAAAGGTTTACTGCTTTTGCGCCAACAAACTCAATGTTTGCCCTTGTTGTGTCAAAATGACTATTATTTGGAACAACAAGACCTGGTTTTAGTAGAGTTTGTGCTAAAATTGCTTCTGCAGCACGCCCCTGGTGTGTAGGAAAAACATGCTTTATTCCTGTGATTTTTTGTACAGCAGCATTAAACTTTTTCCATGATCTGCTACCTGCATAACTTTCATCACCAACCATTAAAGCGGCCCATTGTTTAGCGGACATAGCACCTGTACCACTATCCGTCAGTAAATCTATACAGCAATCTTCTGCGTCAATTTTGAAAACATTGTAATGGGCCTTTTTAATAATCTTAATTCTTTCTTCACGAGTTGTCATTTTTAAAGATTCAGTCATTTTGATTCTGAAAGGTTCGATAATTGTTTTCATGTTCAGCCTTCAATTAATTATTATACGGAAATACTTGCTCGCTACTAGTTCTACATGCTCTCTATAATAGTTAACAGTTCTTTAATTTTGAATGGTTTTTTTAATATTGCATCAGCACCATGATTTTTGGATTGATTTAGGACAAAATCAGTTCGGCCAGCAGAGCATGCACCTGACATAGCAATAATCTTAATATCTGAAGAAAAATCTTCTTTTAACTCATGAATGGATTGTACGCCATCTTTTTCTGGAAGAAACAAATCCATAATAACTAAATCATATGAATCTTTATAACATTCCTCACAACCTGTTATGCCGTTTTCAGCTTCATTAACTTCGTAACCTTTTTGTTCCAGGGCAGTTTTTAACATTTCACGGTATGCTTTAATATCTTCAATTATCAGAATTCGTTTTATCATGTTAGATATTCCTTCTTTTTGTCAATAAAATCCCTGATTAAATGTGTAATTTCTGCAATTTTTACAGGTTTTGCTAGTCTTTTATATATATTATAATCTTGTATATTTACGTTACCAACCATAGTATTATAGCCAGTTGCCAGTAAAATAGGTACTCCTTTTTTGACCTTATAAATCTCTTTGCCCAATTTTAAACCATCCATTTTAGGCATTATATAGTCAGTAAAGATAATGTCAAATTTATTAGGGCTAGTTTTAAATATTTCTAAAGCCTCCTCACCATTATGTGCGATAGTTATATTATATCCAAGTTTTTCCAAAGAAATCTTATAAGTTTTTGATAGAGCTTCCTCATCTTCAACAATCAAAATATTTTCTGTTCCTTTTAACGATCTTAGTGTTTTTCTAGTTTGATTAGGTCTTTTAGATTTAGAGATTGGAAAATATACATAGAAACGTGTTCCTTTATTCGGGACACTGTCTATTTTTATAGCTCCTTTATGGGCTTTTACAATACCATGTACTACAGAAAGCCCCAAACCAATTCCCTTTCCAACATCTTTTGTCGAAAAAAACGGGTTGAATATTTGTTCAAGGATTTCATGTTTTACACCTTGGCCGGTATCTGTGATGCACAATCTCAAACATTCTCCTGGAACAATTGCCAAACCTAAACTCTGCTTTGTATCGCCGTGATATTTTTTGAGCTCAATTTCAATTTTTCCTTCTTTTCCCTGCATAGCCTGAACTGAATTATTGCATATATTGAAAATTATCTGTTGAATATTTGTTACATTTCCTATAATGATAGGGCATTCTTTTGCGAGTTTATATGTTATCTTTATATTACATGGGAGCATTATTTTTAATAATTTAGATATATCTTTGATTAGTTCATCCAGCTGTATAGGTTCAAAAGTGCTGCTGTCTGCAGATGTGAACGTTTGCATATTATTTATTATTTCAACTGCTCGTTCTCCCTGATTATAGATTTCTTCAAGTTGTTTCTTTTCGTTTGAATTAAACTTTTTGCTGCTCTGCAGGATTTCAGCCATTCCCATAATAATACCGATTATATTATTGAATTCATGTCCCATTCCGTTTGTCAAGCTTCCGATAGCCTGCATTTTTTGTGTAAAACTAAGCTGTTTTTCAATTAAAAGACGATTTTCTTCATCTTTTTTCTGCTTTGTTATATCTATAACTGTGCCAAGAGCTTTTATTTTTCTTTGTTTATTTGAAATGATTTCAGCGTTTTCCTTAATCCATTTAACCTGTCCGTCTGCAATGATTCGATGTTCAATGTCATAGACAGCCCCAGACAAGGCTTCCTGCCATTTATTATCCACAAAAGCCCTATCATCAGGATGTATACACTCTAGAAAACCCTTATATGTTATTATAGTGTTTTCAGGGATGCAGAATATTCTATATGTTTCTTTTGTCCATTCGATTGAATTTGCTATAAGATCAATTTCCCAGGTCCCCACATGTGATATTTCCTGAGCTTTAACCAAGTGGTAATGCTCTTTTTCAAGTTTTACTGTTTTTTGTTTAACAAGTTTAATTAAATTTTTACGATGTTGTTCAAGTACAATCTCACTGTTTTTGAGGATAGTTATATCGGAACCTAACCCACGATATCCTTTCAGGTTTCCATTATCATCTAATATTGGTGTACCGCTTGTAGAAAGATAAACTTTTCTTCCGTTTTTTGAAATATTAATGGTTTCAAAATTTCTAAATGATAATTTTTCGTTAAAAAAAATAAAAGTCTCTTTTTTAGATTTTTGTTTTGATTTGGAATCAAATAAATCAAAGAAATGCTTGATTCCAATAATTTCTTCTCTTTTAAAACCTAGAATATCTTCTATAGAGTCATTTGAATATGTATAAAGACCGTTTACATCTACTTCCCATAACCAATCTTTCGTATTTGCAACAACCTGATTTAGTCTTAGCGTGTTTTCTTGTTTTTCTTGTTTTTCTTGTTTTTCTTGTTCTTCCTGCTTTTGTTCAGTATTATCTCTAAAAAAGCCAAAGCGGTATATGACATCTTCGATTATCAATGATACAGCTTTAATATCTACATATAAAAGTTCTTTGTTTTTTTTCAAACATGGAATATTATTATCTATTATAGCTTTTTCTGATGTTCTTCTTTTAAATTTTTCAAGGTAATTCTTCGGGTGTATGTCCTTAACACTCATTTCTTGAAATTCGTCTTTAGTATATCCTAACATTCTGGTAATTGTTCGATTTGCATAGCGGAATTTACCGGTGGCTGCTTCTGCAATTAAAATACCGTCAGGATTATAATTAAATAAGGCTTTGTGTGAGTTAATATGAGAAATAAATTCTTTAAAAGTTTCTTTGATGTCATTTATTATTTTAAATGTGCCTTTTATGACAAAGACTTTTTCGCGTTTACTAATCAAAAATTTGTAGATAATCGGTAATTGTAAGTATTCAAATTTATGGTTTAGGTTTATCTTTTCTTTAATATTTTGTTCTTTTAGGGTATAGTCTTTAAATATTGGGGAAAGTTTGATGTCAAATTTTGAAATAACAGTAGTATAGTGTTTGACGAGTATTTCTTTTTTTT
>CAZGAI010000260.1:0-5903 GCA_964523175.1 uncultured Victivallales bacterium
GAAAACTTTTCATTGGAAAGTACAGGACTTTTTTTAGGTAAGGTTCTGAGCCTGAAACCTATTAAAGGATATGATAAATATTATTTTCAGCTGCTCAATCTTTTTTCGGAACATGACAATATTCAGTCATTAGAGCAAAAAGACTTTATCAGGCATATTGTTAAAGCGGGAAATATTTTACCAACAAAATATTCCGCTAAACCAGCCTGTATTAATGAACCTCAGATGTCTTCGAGTGAAGCAGTTAAAAAACTTCTATGCTCTTTAATCTCTGTTATAAAAATAAACGAAGATGGCGTTGTTAAAGACATAGATACAGAATTTCTACATGATTTTCGAGTCGCTATCCGCAGGACAAGATCTATTTTAGGGTTGCTAAAGGTTGTTTTTAATGAAGAAGCTATAATGCCCTTTAAATCGGGTTTCGCTTCTCTTGCCGGGTCAACAAATAAACTTCGGGATTATGATGTTTACCTCCTCAATAAAGATAAATATCAACTTATACTACCCCCTCACCTCCATCAGGGGCTGAACCAGTTTTTTAAAAACATTAAAAAAAGAAAAAAGTATGAACATAAAAAGCTTGTTCAACAAATTAATTCAACCTCATATAATGAATTTATTACTTCTTGGGAAGATTACTTAATAAATGCCAGTGATAATAATATGTTTAACAACATAAACTCAACCCTTCCCATAATTGACCAAGCACGTAAACATATTTATAGCAGATTTAAAAAAATCATAAAAAAAGGCGCTAAAATCAACAGAAACTCGCCTGATTCAGAACTTCATGATTTAAGGCTTGACTGTAAAAAGTTAAGATATCTAATTGAATTCTTCTCTGGTTTATTTCCAGAAAAAGACATTTCCAGATTAATTGTTCAGTTAAAAAAACTTCAGGATTGCTTAGGTGAATTCAATGATTACTCTATTCAGCAAATTCATCTGGAGGACTATCTGTTAACAGTGAATGCATCTGCTTCTAACTCAATAGAACTCGCCGCAACAATAGGTGCATTGGTCACGGCATCATATCAGGAAAAACTAAAAAGACGTAATTCATTCTTTAAAATATTTAGAACTTTTTCCTCTACAATAAACATAAACCTATATATTAAATTATTTAACTGAGACATTGCTTAATTTTTAATATATTGAATTTTATATGAATTTTTTACAATTAAGAAAAAATTTAACAGACTTTTTTAAAGCTTTTACTTATGAAAACAATAGCCTTATATAATATCAAAGGAGGAGTAGGTAAAACTGCAACTGCAGTAAATCTGGCCTATCTTGCATCTCTTGAAAATATTCAAACCCTTCTTATTGATCTTGACCCACAGGGGTCTACTTCATTTTACTTCAGAATTAAGCCGTCTAAAAAATTTAATACAAATCGACTCTTAAAAGGCGGACGAAGTATAGATAAAAATATTAAAGGAACCGATTTTGAAGGACTTGACCTACTTCCTGCTGATATTTCATATAGGAATTTGGATATTGCATTGGACCACTTAAAGCACTCACAAACAAAGCTGAAAGAAATACTTAAACCTCTAAAAAAAGAGTATGATTTAATTATACTTGACTGCCCGCCAAATGTAACACTTCTTTCCGAAAATGTTTTTTTTGCTGCTGATAATATATTTGTACCAACTATACCAACAACACTTTCTATAATTTCATTACATAAACTACTGCATTTTTTTAAAGACACCTGTATTGATAAAAAGAAACTTACTCCATTTTACTCTATGGTCGAAAAAAGAAAAATAATGCACAGGCAAATTCTAAATATGTCTGAGCTGGAAAAACTAAACTTTCTGGAGACTCATATACCCTATAATGCCGATATTGAGAAAATGGGTATATACCGTCAACCCGCTACGTATAATAATATAAATTCAGTTGCTTCAAAAGCTTACAATAGTTTATGGAGCGAAGTTAAAAATTTAATTTTTTAAAATTTTTTATTAAGTAGTTATTTTCTCAGATCGTGATGACTTCCAGGCTCTCTTGAAACATAATGAGAAAAACATGCCGCCCTTTGCTTTGCAAATTTGTTTGTTATAGGCTATAATGAAAATTGAACGTTAAATTTTGCTTATTAACACAACTTATCAAAACTTTGGTTTTTTAAAATATTTAAATATAGAAAATAAATAAATAGAGGAGCTATTATGGAAATACTTGACTACTACAAAGCTGTTTTTCCACAGCTGCAAAACTGTTATTCAAACACAGATTACTTTCTTGCGAACGAAAAAACTTTAATACAGGAATATGGGGCTGATCCGTCTTTCCCAGCAGTAACATTTAATACAGATGAACTTTATCATGTAACGGCGGAAAGAGGGTTTCAGGTACACTTACCGGTATTAGGCTACAATACTGTGCTAGCACCAATGGATTTTGAACTTTTCTTGTGTAAAGATCAGAGCAGACTTTTTACATCCAGAGATAGTCATCGATATTACTTTCAAAGAATTTGGCCTGTTATAAACTATATAAAAGATCTTTTCATGAGTAGAGGAATACCTTTTATGCTTGATTATACTGCTGCAGGTGCACATATCCTTTTCTATAATCCTGTATATCAAAACTCTTCAAAAGCCTTAGCCGCAATAGGTTATATTGAGGAAGGCCTCAAAAGAAACTGTGAAGTAAAAGATCGCTCAGATATCCGCAGAAGGCATCGTACCAAGTATAGATCTGCAAGGGTATTCAGCGGAATAACACGTCTTGCTGAATATGTAGCTCTGCTGACTATGAATGAATTTAAATCAAATATGGTTCGCGGGAGACTTCCGGTAACAGTCTCAGATGCAATAGATAACTGTATCAATATTGACAATAGCTGGGCTGAAGGTTCTCCGACATTCAGATGTATTAGAAGCCCATTCAGCCTACATAAAAAAAATTATGAAAAATATGGAATGCTTAAAAGTCCCCTTGTAAGTGTTGTTGGAATGGTATTCAATGGGAGTGAAGCTGTTGGAAATAACGATATGGATTTCATTATGGACTGTATGTGGGATTTGGGAAAAGCAGCAGATTATGCCAAGGCGTTTACAGGCCATATCCCAAATACAAATGATGCACTTATTCCATTTATTGATGAATATAAGAATTCGGATCTTTATCGGTTCCACCAGGATTTCGACAATACACCTGATATTGAGCCAGGAATGGCTATCCATTATGCAAAAGAAGTTAATGGTTTATCAGATGTTACAAGATGGATGCTGAATTGGCCTAACCCAATGTGTCTACAACCAATAAATTTAGTTAGCTTTATCAAAGAGTTTGTTATTAATTTCAACTGGAAGCCAAAGCATGTAGCAAATATCCTTAGAGATGTTTATGCAAACAAAGAACATGGTTGGGTTCAAGATTTTGATGACGCATATCCTTCAGATGAAAAAGCAAATTTCTGGACTAGAACCTATACTGCATTAGCTTACATAGAAAATGGTCGAATGAATATGTAGGATAAAATCCTCTTTTCATGTAACAGTTTATTTATTATCTTTAATCAAAATGAACACTTTAAAGTTATTCTATATATAAGGTATTAAGCTATGATTCTAAGCAGAAGTTGCTTTGTTGGCTCTTTCAATTTTTTATTACTACTCTTTTTTAGTTTTGCTCTTAGTTGTTCGAAAAAACAGGATAAACCCAAACAGGCTTTTGCACGTCCAGTACAGGTTGGTACATCAATTGTACAAAATGTTCCCAACTATATCAGTTCATTCGGCTACTTAAAAGCCATCAATAATGTTAATATTGCATCGCAGGTCACTGGTAAAATTGAAAAAAGTTATTTTAAGGAAGGGCAGGAAGTCAAAAAAGGTGATTTACTGTTTACGATTGATTCACGGATATACCAAGCCAAAATTGATGAAGCTACCGCACAGCTTAATGGTGATCTAGCAGATGTAAAAACAAAACAGTATATAGTTGATAAAGACAAGAAATTAGCACTGACAAATGCAATTCCTATACAGGATTTTGTCAAATATACGACTGAATTAGAAATAGCTCAAGCTGCTGTAGAACTTGATAAAGCAACAATTGAACAAAATAAAATAAACCTTGATTATTGTAGAATAACTTCACCGATTGATGGTGTTACAGGAAGACGTGAAGTAGATGCTGGCAATATTGTTATAGCCAATAGTGGTCCAACTCTAGTAAATATAAAATCAATTGACCCCCTATACGTAAACTTCACTATCCCCGAAAATAACCTTTTTAGGGTCAGACAGGCAATGCAAAATAATAAACTTATGGTTATTGTTCATGTCGAAGAATTAGGCGTTGAAGAGAATAAGCCAGATGCTCTATATACAGGAACATTGGAATTTATCAACAATGAAGTAAGCACTAAAACAGGAACTCTTTTTTTGCGCGCAGTTATTCCTAACCCAAATGAAGATTTATGGCCAGGCCAGTTTGTTCGTGTATTATTGGTCTTAGATATTGATACAAATGCCCTCTTGGTTCCATATATTTCTGTCCAACAGGGGCTAAAAGGATACTATCTTTTTAGTATTAAAGATAGCAAGGCCATTCTTCACTATGTAACTCGGGGACAAAAACATGATGACTATATTGCAATAACAGTCGAAAAAGACGCTGTCAAGCCAGGAGATAAAATTGTTACAGTCGGGCAAATGGGACTTGCTCCAAATGTAGGTGTAAAGATATTAAAAGAAGATAAATTCCCTCGTCCACTTACCCCGGATTACTACTTAAATAAAGTTAAAAATAAAAAGCCTGAAACTGCACTACAAACAGATACAATAAAAGGCAACACATCCAAGAACTCCCAGGTTAAAGCGAACAATTAATACCTAAAAATAAATTTAAATTATGAATATCTCCACAGTTTTTATTAAAAAGCCAATAATGACAGTTCTATTAGTTGTCACTGTTTTGGCGTTCGGTATAATTTCATACTTTGAATTACCTATCAGTGCTTTACCTTCGGTCGACAGTCCAGTTATAACCATTACAGCTTATCTTCCAGGTGCCAGCCCTGAGACAATGGCTTCGGCTGTAGCTTCTCCCATTGAAAATCAATGTATGCAGATTTCAGGTTTGGAGAGTATTCTTTCAACGAATACTTCAGGTTCTACCCAGATAACTCTAACGTTCGATTTAAATACAAACGTGGACTTAGCCGCTCCCGATGTACAGGCAGCGTTGTCACGTGCCCAGGGCAACTTACCAAGCTTGCCCAACCCTCCACAATATACTAAATATAATCCTTCTGATTCACCAATATTATATATCATGATTACCTCTGACACATTGACCCCTGGACAACTCTATGATATAGGCAATAAAAGAATAGCTCAAAGAATTAATATGATTGAAGGAGTATCTCAAGTCCAGGTGTTTGGAGCAAAGACAGCACAGACCATTCAGGTGAACCCGGACAAAATAGCTGCTTATGATATTGATATAAATGAAGTTGCAAGTCTTTTACAATCAAGTACTAAAATGATACCAGGAGGAAGCATCAACGGCAATTTCAAAGCTTTCTCAATTGAACCGGATAGCCAACTGACAAAAGCTGAAGAATATGGAAACCTGATATTAAAATATCAGGATGATGCCCCTGTTCAAATAAAAAATATTGGCTATGCAACATCCAATTTCACTGGCAATACCAGGATTACATATTTTCAATCAGGCAAAAAAGAAGTGTCAATGCCTGTTTTTGTCATGGTCCGCAGAAGACCCGGGTCAAATACTGTTGCCCTCAGTGCAAGAATTAAAGAATTGCTTAAAAACCTTAAAAATGAAATTCCCGGATCTGCAAAGGTTAGTATTTTTTATGATCAATCCGAGACTATTGTGGACTCCATTAACGATGTAAAGTTTACTTTATT
>CAZGAI010000261.1:0-3931 GCA_964523175.1 uncultured Victivallales bacterium
TATGCTTTGTCCAGACGCATGCGATGCGTCTCGACATTATACGTTTCTTTTAGGAAAAACTCCTATAATTCCTGAAGACCTGCTCTAAATTGAAAAACATGTTCACTTCTGTCTTTGCGCCATAAGAACTCTCATATTTCTAAGAATATCCGCATGTGTGTTAAAAAGAAATCCATCAACTGAATTTTTATTTTCAAGAGTAACACCATCCACTGAACCAACGGCTACAATGCCACTCAAAACTTTATGTTCTGAATCAACTGTTGGTGTTACAACATCTTTACTAGGGTTCAAAATTTGCAGTGCAATAGCCAATGCATAACCAGCCCAGTTAGAAACGCCTGAAGTTATTAGTATTTCTGTTTTAACTGTAGTTGCAATTATTTTACCATGACTAACATTTTTGACAATATCATTATATTTATTTCCCATACCAATTTCATTACCGCCATCACCTATTCCAATGGTCTTAACGTTTTTAGCATTCAATACAATATCATCTAATGGTGCAGTATAAGAGGAAACATCAATTTCGGCCATACTATAATATTTGCCGTCACTTGCTCTTCCGAGACGTTCAATTGAAATAACACATGTATTATCCGGAATACTTTTAATGTATGAAGCAATTTCATCTGAAGTATTTAAAGCTAAAACCTTTGTATCAGGAAAAACAGATGATAAAATGGCAGTTTTTATTATATTATACTCAAATTTATCTGTTAGGATAGTAGTGTTTTTCTTTAAACTCCTTACTGCATCTGCAATCGCAATTGCACCGGTAGGACCATCAGTTTCCGCTACGCTAGCACTTTTAACATAAAAACCGGTTAAAATTATCACATTTTCGCTCATATTTACTGTTTCAGCAGCCTCAAGTAAAGCTCCTTCAGTCCAAAAAGTACTTACGCCACGATACCCCATATCATTGTGGATAATCTTTTCCAGTCTATTTACCAAGTCTTTGTTTGTAACATCTCCAAACATAAAATTTCCCAAGCTAAATTGTTTGTAGTTGCACTTTGCTAAATTTTAAACCTTTCATCCTTAATATCACCAACAAACATGTGTCCTGGCGAATGAGTTATCATGAGGGGAGGTTTTGCAGTCATTGCTGCTTTTTGGGGCGTAACTCCGCATGCCCAGAAAACCGGAACTTCATTTTCTTTAATTGTTACAGCATCCCCATAGTCAGGTTTACATATATCCTTAATACCAATTACAGAAGGATCACCAAAATGAATGGGACTACCATGTACAGATGGATAATCTCTTGTTATTTCTACTGCCTTAATAGCATCTTTAGCCTTAAAAGGGCGCATGCTGACCACCATCTGAGATGCCTTAAATTTACCTGCCTCTCTACATAGAATATTTGTATTGTACATTGGAACATTGACTTTTTCTGTTATATGTCTAATTTCCAGGTCTGCTGCTAATAAAGCCTGTTCAAATGAGAAACTGCAGCCGAGTAAAAAGAATACAAAATCATCCTGCCAAATATCTATTAGGTCTGAACGCTCCTCTACTAACTCTCCATACCTGAACACTCTGTATTTAGGAATGTCTGTTCTGATATCAGCATTATCAGCAATATATTTAGCTAAATAACAGCCTTCGTTTCCAACTTCAATAATTGGACATGGTTTCGGGTTCCTCTGTGCAAATAAGAGAAAATCAAATGCCCATTCTTTTCGTAAAACAACGAGATTAGCCTGAACATATCCATTTGCCTGCCCGCTTGTCTGAGTTGTAAAAATACCATTTCCAATCGCTTTTCTTAATTCATCTGAATGTTCATAGTACATTGTAAAGGTCCTGACAGGGTAAGTGGATGATGCTGTTTAACTGTAATGCTCAAGTTAATCTGAATTTTCAGTATGATTTGCGGCTTAAGCTGTTTATAGCTTTCATTATATTCAATAAATTTTTAGTTTGCAACAAGATTTGGTATGGATTCAGGAAAAAAATCTAATAATGTTCTACAGTCTCTCCTATATCATTTCTTCACACATTACTTGAATACTTCTTTATCAGGAATTATAATAAATTTAAGGAGGAGCATATAAAATACAATGGGCATTAAATCACTCAAAATATTTAGATCAATTATAAGAAAAGATCCTATTTTTATCACACTTATTTACATAGGATTTATTTGGTTAATTCTAATATTTACTATATTTGCCGGTACAGAAGGCATGAGAAAAAACTATGCTATAGCATCTTTTATTGCTTCACTTATTATTACAACAATTCCTATTATCATTACATTCTATTATCTCACTTCATATAGAAAAACACTATCCAGCTTTATTCGTTTATCATCCTTATTGGTACAGATAGTACTTTTATTTGGTACAATATATTTTGTTGAGCAGACCCTGAGCGTATCAAACGATATAAAAGAAAGTAATTATACTAATATAAGAAAAGATAATTTCCCATTTAGTAATGTTAATAATTTATGGTATTACAGATTATTAAAAGACCACCCTGATAAGCTCAAAACACTATATTATGCACTGCTTTCTTATCAGGACTGTCTGCATTTCAGCCTTGTTACATCCTCCACTGTAGGTTATGGAGATATTTTTCCTAAGGATCCAATAGCAAAGCTTCTTGTAGACATCCAGATAGTACTTTCCTTTATTATTGTGGCTTTTGGAATTGGAGCTTTTATGTCTTCTAAAGCAAATTCGACCCGAAAGAAAAATTTACTTGAAATGACAAATCATATTGAAAATAATTTATCAGAAGTCAGCAATGATAAACTGCTTGAATGGGAAAAATATTCCGACTATATGCTACAGAAAATTAGTAATTTAAAGAAAAAAATTAAAGATGAACAGAGTAATAGAACGAAGTAATGAGATGAGGCTAAGAAGGATAATTTTATTTGTATATAACTGAAACAAAGATTACTGATAAATTATTTAATTTTCAGTTTGCACCTTTCGATATAAGATGTAATAGTTCATCCGCTATGAAAACACATTTTCTAGTTCTTTTCTTTTTATGCAGTACATCCAGCAAGTGGAAGTGGTGTGGCGGAGTATGGAAAGAGTAACAACTGCCAGTCAAACCGCAAACAAAACTTAAAATTACCAGGCAGAGAAGAAAATCACAAAGGGAAAAAATTAAAAATTTAATGCAAAGATAAATAAAACTTCATTTTCTTCTTATCTTTGCTGTTAATATGTTAAGCCTTTTGAGTAGACTAATGGTAATAACTCTAATGGAATTCGCATCATTGATTATGAATAATACAGTGTTTAAAAAAATTGTATGTACTCCGGAAAATAATGAAGTTTAGAACCAAGTCAAAATTAAAGTTTTTTTTTAAAAAAACATTTGGAGTGTATCCATATCCATATCAAAAATTTTCAGACAAATATAAGTGTATTTTTATTCATATTCCCAAAAATGCAGGTACGAGTATAATAACACTTTTAAATAATAATAAGAGAATAGAGCAAGAACACAATAGCTATTGGGACTATTTACGATCAGATCCATACAGGTTTAGCCATTATACAATGTTTTGTGTAGTAAGAAATCCATGGGATCGATTATATTCAGCGTATCAGTATTTGTGTAGTGGGGGAAATAATGGAAGTGATAAATATTTATCAAATATGATTAATGATGAATGTAAGAATTTCCAAGACTTTGTCTTGAATTGGCTAGATTATGATAAAATATACAATATAAAGGTTTTAAAGCCTCAGTTTATTTATATTTATGATTTTCAAAATGATATAGTTGTAGTTAAAAATATAATTCGATTTGAAAATTTAAAAAACGAATTTTCTCTTATTCAGGAGAAGTTGAATATCTCTGGTGAACTACCCTGGAAAAACAAGTCAAATAATACTGATTTTGTAAAGTATTATACAGAAGACATGGTTGAAGCAGTTTCTAATTTTTA
>CAZGAI010000261.1:3941-5900 GCA_964523175.1 uncultured Victivallales bacterium
AGAATATTAATGATACCTAAAACTATTCATTATTGCTGGTTTGGTCAAAATGAAATGCCACCATTGAGTGTAGAGTGCATCAGAACTTGGAAAGAGCACTTACCTGAATATAATTTCGTAAAATGGAATGAAACAAATAGCCCTAATAATGCTTTTATACAATATCATTTAAAAGAAAAAAATTGGGCATTTGTTTCTGACTATGTTAGGTTATATGCATTGTATAGCCAAGGTGGTGTATACCTTGATACTGATATTGAAATCATAAAGCCATTAGATACTTTATTGAAAAATAGTGCTTTTGTTGCTTATCAGGACAAATTAACCATTACTAATGGTGTTGCAGGAAGTGTTAAGGATAATATTTTTTTTAAAGACTGTATGGCTTATATGATTAAACGATTTGAGCAAAACGATAATTACCATATATCGCCAATTGTTACTACAAATGTTATAAAATCTGCTGAATATGATGTAAAAATATATGAGAGTAAATATTTTTATCCTTACAACCCATATGATGCAACAAAAAAGATTAAAACTTTAATGTATTCTGCAATTAGTAATGATACATACGGAATACATCATTGGGCTTTATCGTGGAGAGTGAACAAGGCTCAAAAGATTAAAAAGATTACAGGCATATGTAAATTATTACAAAAAGTAAGTACTTTTTTTAGATAAAAACATAATGCAATTTAAAAAAGAACTGATATTGTTACACCTTACCTTTTACTGCGTTCGCCAGCATTTTTAGACTTTGTTTAAATAAAACCTTTTATTAAGTTCTATCCAAAAATGATCGATATCAAAAGGATGCATTTACAAACCTGCTTGACATCATCTAGATTAACATTTATCTTATTCAACATAGAACAACCTTTTCTGTTTGCTTTGCATTATTTTATAACTTATTATAATATCATATGTTAAAGTTTATTTTTCTCTACAACTAATAACTAAATTGTGCCTAAAAACGAACTGCAAAACTTGAGTAAACAATAATGAACAACTGGACTGAAATAATTTCTTCAAAAAATAAACTTGTAGATCTAAAAGTCAGGGAAATATGGCATTATCGTGATCTAATATATATGTTTGTACATAAGGACTTAGTTGTTCAATATAAACAAACGATTTTAGGGCCTCTTTGGTATGTGATTCAACCATTGATTACAACATTGATGTTTACTGTTATTTTTGGAAAGATAGCTAGAATATCAACTGACGGGATGCCTGAAGTATTATTCTATTTAGGAGGATTAACATGTTGGAATTATTTTTCAAAAAGTTTAACTACTACTTCAAACACTTTTATTGCAAATCAAGGTGTTTTTGGTAAGGTTTACTTTCCCCGAATGACAATACCAATATCAGTGGTATTATCAAATATTATAATTTTTTTAATCCAGTTTTTACTCTTCCTCTGTTTCTACCTATATTATTATTTTTCAGGAGCAGATATTCATATAACTTCAACGATAGTTTTACTTCCGGTTCTTTTAATTATGATAATGGGCTTAAGCTTGGGATTTGGATTATTCTTTTCATCATTCACAACTAAATACAGAGATTTAAAATTTCTATTAGCATTTATTGTTCAAATGTGGATGTATGCAACACCAATTATTTACCCATTATCTTCAATACCGGAAAAACACAGATGGATTATTGCTTTGAATCCTATGACAAGCATTATCTGCACTTTTAAATATTCATTTATGGGAAAAGGAATATTTAGCTGGTATTACCTGGGATACAGTTTCATCTTTATGATTGTTATATTGTTTATTGGAGCAGTGCTATTTAATAAGGTAGAAAAAAACTTCATGGATACTGTTTAATAAGCAATAAATTTGAATTATTCAGGATAAATCAATATTGTCTATGTTTACTAGGTTATTTCAAAAGGTAATGAATAAGGATTAGTATATGAAATATGTTATAAAAATAATAAGA
>CAZGAI010000262.1:0-5881 GCA_964523175.1 uncultured Victivallales bacterium
AAGTTATTGCATATAACTATCTGCACAAGATAAGAAAATTAACACGAACATTTCGAAAAACAGAAAGAATAATTAAGAAAACTAGGATAATAAAAATGAAATTTTGCCAGAAAAAAATCCAGATTTTTTAATTAATGTATAAAAAGCTACTACTAAATAGCTAAATTTGGAACTATATTTATTAATTAGAAATTAATCTGTTATTAGATATAAAATCAAGGAAGACTCTCATGGCGGTAGACAAAAAAAACAATATTAAAGATGACCAAAATATAAAAGATAAAAACCTATCCCTGGTAATGGGACAAATTAGAAAAGAATTCGGTAACGGCTCGATCATGTACCTTGGAGACGATACTTTCCATGCCGACATCCCCACTATCAGTACAGGTGCACTTGCTCTGGATATAGCACTCGGAATAGGCGGTGTTCCAAGAGGTAGGATAATAGAAGTTTACGGTCCGGAAGCATCAGGTAAAACTACATTGTGCCTGCATGTAATCGCAAATGCTCAAAAAGCATCCGGCACTTGTGCTATTATTGACGCTGAACATGCCATAGATCCGACATATTCTCAAAAAATAGGCGTAAATTTAGATAACCTGCTTATATCTCAACCTGACTGTGGTGAAGATGCACTTAATATTGCAGAATCTCTGATTAGAAGTAATGCAATCGATGTAATTGTAATAGATTCCGTTGCAGCACTTGTTCCAAGGGCAGAAATAGAGGGTCAGATGGGAGATTCTCATATGGGATTACAAGCCCGCCTAATGTCTCAGGCTCTTAGAAAAATTACCGGTGCTGTGAGCAAAAGCCGTACTTGTGTTATATTCACAAACCAGATCCGTTCAAAAATTGGTGTAATGTTCGGCAGCCCAGAAACAACTACAGGTGGTAATGCACTAAAATTCTACAGTTCAGTCAGAATGGACATAAGAAGAATAGCAGCAATAAAAGACAATAAAGGTGAAGTTATTGGAAACAGAACCCGTGTAAAAGTAGTTAAAAACAAACTGGCCTCTCCCTTTAAAATTGCAGAATTTGACATTCAATATTCAGAAGGTATCTCCAGATCAGGCTCAATACTCGATGTGGCTACAGAAATGGGTATTTTAGACAAACGGGGTTCATGGTTCTCTATGGATGGAGAACAGCTTGGGCAGGGAAGAGAACAGACAAAAGATTTTATCACCCAAAACCTTGAACTTCAAAATAAAATTTTGTCTAAGATCAAAGAAAAATTAGCCGGAACTGCAGAAAAGGAATCCAATACACCAACCAATTCGGCCAACACCTCATCTACAGACTAAAAGCATAGAAAATTGACTTAATTTTGCCGGATCAAAGCAATGAATAAACATTTAAAAACACTTTTTGTAATAAGTATAATATCACTTACATCCATTAGCGCTCTCCAGCTCTTTTCAGCTACGGGAGAAATACCTTCCAGAGAATATCGCGAACGTATGCTCGGAAATAATGCATTTGAAAGTGGCTTATATGATGTAGCAATGAACTACTATAAAAACTACCTTAAGGATGCAGCAGGCAACTCTCCGGCTATACGAGATGCTTATTTTTGTCTGATTGCAACCTGTTTACGTTCAAATAAACTGGATAAAGCTCAGAGTTTATTTACCGAACTAAAAACTAAATTTCAGATATTTTTTGAGAATAATCCAGAAGAACAAAGAGTGCTTGAATACTGGAACGCTGAAATATTACTAAAAAAAGATCATACTGAAAAAGCTGAAAATATATTTAAAGATATTTTAGCTAATACTAAAGAGAACGAAAAAGAATTAAGAACCAACACATTAATAGGGCTTGGTATTGCAGAAATAAGAAAGGAAAAGTGGGAAGAAGCAAAACAAAGTTTTGTTAAACTTAAAGAGATAGGAACCGGCACTAAAGTCGAAGTTATTGCCACTCAGCAGTTGATTTTAATCAACATAGTACAGGGAAATTTAGTAAAAGCCAGACTACTCCTTCAAGAGAGTACTAAAGATAAAAGACTGCTCACCGCCAAACTTCTCCCCCTGAACATATTTACACTGATAAAAGAAAAAAAATACTCTGAAGCCCAGCAAGAATACAATCATTTAAAACAGTCTGTCAAGGCACCTAATACAGTTTGGTACATTTTGTCCTTGACATTTGCTGATTCATATATTGAGATTAAAGATTTCAAACAGGCAATACCATTACTCGAAGACGCATCTATAATGGCGCCCAACCTTTATTATAAAGAAAAAACAACAATAAAACTAATTAATACTCTGCTGGCAGCTGGACAACCTGATAAAATAGCTGACACAGCCATATTCTTCCTTGAAAACCTCCCTAACACCGTAATGAAAGATCAAATATTACTGCGTCTCATTGAAATACTAATCAAAGAAAAAAAATACACCGAAGCTACTGAATGTGCATCTAAGTACTTAACTCTGACAATACCATCTACTACTGATAAAATAAAAATTGCCATCGAAATTGGCCAGGTACTGCTAAAAATAAAGAAATATGACAAAGCAGTAAAATATTTCAAATACGCTGCAGATAACGGTACAAGTTCTATTGAAAAAAACGAGGGCAAATACTGGTATGCTGAAACACTTCTTTCAGAGAACAAATTTGAACAGGCTTTAGTCTTATTCAACGAGTTAAAAAAGAATACTCCGTCCTGGAAAGAAAAATCCACATATAAAATAGCAGAAATATATCTTAAACAGAAGAATAATAAAAAGGCAGCTGAAGTTTTGGAGTTATTAATAGCAGAATATCCAAAAAGCAAACTGCAGCCTTCACCTCTGTTTCTATATGCAGCAACTTTAAAAAATATGGGCAAAATAGAAGAAGCAATTACAGGTTACGTCAATTTTGCTGAGAACAACCCTATCGACAAGAATGCTTCTCAAGCCTACTTTGAAGCGGGTTGTTTGTCACTGGATATCGGCAAATATACTCAGGGAATAAAATATTTTAAAAAAATCCTTGTAGACTATAAAAAAAATGATAAGACATCCAATGTTCTTTATCAGCTCCTATATGCAAATTACCTTGCCGGCAATAATGAAAATTCAGCAAAATATGCTGTCAGTTTACTAAAACAATACCCAGATTCAGAATTTGCACTTCAAACACTGTTCTGGCAGACAAATTATTTTATAAACGGGGAAAAATTCAAGCAGGCTCTTGAGTCTTTAGAAACAATAGAAAAGAAATTCACAAAAAAACCTCTAATCATCTCCAGAGTACTCTATAATAAAGCATATGTTTTAAACCTTGAAGATAAAAAATCAGAAGCTCTAAAATGCCTTTCAAAACTTGAAAATGATTACTTTACAGTACCTATATTATCTAAAGGTTTATTTTTAAAAGGAGATATTCTATCCTCTCAAGGTAACTACCTAGATGCGATTTCATCGTATTTAAAAGCAACACAGGTAACTGATAATTTAGCTTTAAACATTGCAGCATGGGGTAGAGTCGCAGACTGTTTTTTTGCTAAGATAAACTACGCAAAAGATAAAAAAGATAAAGAAAATCTTTTATTGAAAGCAGTTGATTATTATAACAAAATAAATAATGAAGAAACTCTTTCCCCACTTTTCAAAATACAGACCCTCTATAAACTCGGAAAATGCTATGAACTGCTCAATGAAAATGAAAAAGCAATAACAATGTATCATGAAACTGTTTATGGGAGCGTACTTAATACCGAGCAAGGAGAAAGTCCGAATCTCGAATGGTTTGCAAAGTCTGGCATTGCATTGGCAAGACTGCTGTATGAAAAAAACACCCCTATTGCCGCAGAAGCCGCAATCAGCGTACTTAAGACTTTAATAAAATATAATATCCAACCTATTCAGGATTTTGAATTACGAATAAAAGAAATCAATAAAATTTTTAAGTTAAAGGAGTAATTTTTTATGTTATTCATAGATATAATAAAAGATGGCGGACCTGTTATGTGGCTAATCGCATTCTGTAGTTTTATTGCGTTAATAGTCATTCTGGAACGCTGGTTTAACTTTCATCGACTTCAGGTAAATGTCGGTGAACTATTAAATGGCCTAATCAATGTTCTTAAGAGAGGTAACCTGCTTGAAGCAATCAGTCTCTGTGAAGAGACCCCGGGTCCTGTTTCCCACGTATTAAGATCAGTTATCTTAAGATATGCACAAAATGATACAGACTTAAAACAGGCTGCAAGAAATGCTTCACTTGATGAAATTCCGAGAATGGAGAGGCGCATGAATGTCCTGGCTACAATAGCTTATATCGCCCCTTTATTGGGCCTGCTTGGCACTGTTCTGGGTATGATTGATGCGTTTCAGGTCATTCAGGCAAGAGGCGCATTTGTTAATGCAGTCGGCCTTTCTGAGGCTATCTGGCAGGCATTGCTTACCACTGCAGCAGGACTATGTGTGGCAATCCCATGCAATATTGCATATAATTATCTGGTAACACGAATTCAAACAGTAGTCCTGGAGATAGACAAGGCATCTTCTGAGATAATCTACTTTTTCAGCACTCACAAAATAAAAACTTCTCCTAAAGTGAAGGAATATAAGAAGTGAAAATAAGAACCCGCTTAAAAATAATTGAAGGAAAATATTTTTTTGTTCCCCTTATTGATGTAGTATTTCTTCTGCTGATATTTTTTGTATTAAGCAGCTCTTTTGTCCAGGTTTCGGCTATTAGTATCAAACTACCTTCAGTTAGAGGCCAGCTCACAAGTGCAGAAAAACTTGTTATTACTATTGATAAAAATAACAGGTATTATTTTAATGATCAGGTAATGGACTTAAAAACACTAAAAGAACAGCTTGCAAAGATATCTACAAAATATCAAATAGGAAGTATAATAGTCCGTGCGGATAAAGATGCACCTCACGGTGTGGTTTCAAATGTACTAGAGCTTGCTAATTCATTAAATCTCAATGTTTATTTTGCAGTCTCAGCAATACCAGGCACCCAGCCGGTTTCCATTGAAACCGATTAAAACATATGAATTATTTAAACAAAAAAAGATTAAAGACTAAATACATTAACATGAATCCCTGGTTTTTTGCGATAACTGTTGCAGTTCTTATCTATTCGGCCTTTCTTATACTATTCTCATCAGCAGAAATAAAAGGGATCAAATCTCCTTCAGATGCTCCGCAGATCATTATGCTTCCCACAAACAGCAATAACAGACATCCTGCACAAAAGCAGCTTCTGTACTGGCTTAAAGATGACAATCCAACCCTCATTGTAACACCCAACAGCATGTATGGCTACAGCAGTATACTTAACCAGGATTTTAAATTTTCACCTGATAATCCTTCCCTAGATATAAATTCTATGCTAACGGAGCAGTACTTTTTTTCTGTTCCGTTCAGCATAAACCCAATAAATGCAAACAGTAGTTCTTTAATTCAATTAATTTCAAGTTTGGATTTAATTAATAATCCAAATATACCACCTATCCCTTTTTCACATAAAAAAATAGAGGAATTGTCCTATCCTTATGTAAAAGAGTATTACTCAGGTACACAAATCCCTGTCAAGTTTAACAACATAAAAAAAATACAGGAATTAATAAAAAAGTATTCCCCAAAAAAACCAACAATTCTTTTTGCAGAGTTTCCTTCAAATCCGCTTTATTTTCCTATTGTTAATACAATATCTTCCTGCGGCTCACCAGAACTGGATAAAATTGCCAGGAATAATTTGATCACTGCAAACCTATCAAAAGATAAATCATTTCAGGGTAGGCAGATAAAAGTCTATGTAGAATGGCTAAAACCACCTACCTTTTTACCCTCTCAGCTGAAACCAGCAACCAGCAACCAGCAACCAGCAACCAGCAACCAGCAACCAGCAACCA
>CAZGAI010000263.1:0-5873 GCA_964523175.1 uncultured Victivallales bacterium
TTGCTTACTCTATTGTATAATTGTAATATAAAATTAGATTTTTATATATGGAATTTATTATATATAAAGAAATATAGTAAGTATTAAGTAAAATGTATAGATTTTGCTTGTTGATTTAGTAGAACAGGCGTCCCGCATGTTTCAACAGCCGAGACGGCCGTTCTAGGAACCAAATAAATTGCCGATCTATCGTTCTTTACTGAATATTTACGAATAAAATAATATAAAACAAGATTAACTTGAAGATGAAAGTGAAAAAATTATGCAGAATTTTACTTATTGGAATCCGGTTAAAATAGTTTTTGGGAAAGGAACAATCTCAGAGCTAACAGAGCTGATTCCAATTGACAAAAAGGTCCTGATGATATATGGAGGCGGTTCAATCAAAAAAAATGGTGTTTATGATCAGGTAAAAAAGGCATTGGTAGGTCATAATGTTCTTGAATTTGCCGGCATAGAACCAAATCCGGTATACCAGACATGTATGAAAGCTGTAGATGTAATAAAGAAAGAAAAAATTGATTTCCTACTCTCAGTAGGAGGAGGTTCGGCTTTAGACGCAACCAAATTTATATCAGCAGCAGCAGAATTTGAAGGTAATAATGCCTGGGATATTGTAATGGGTGCAAAAATAAAATCAGCATTACCATTAGGCAGTGTAATGACTTTGCCTGCTACTGGTTCTGAAATGAACTGTGGAGCCGTAATCACAAACAGTGAAGTAAAAGAAAAATTTCCCGTTATGGATCCGCATATGTTCCCTAAATTTTCTATTCTAGATCCTGAAACAACTTTTTCCCTACCCAGACAACAGGTTATTAATGGGATTATTGATACATTTATCCATACTGTAGAACAGTATACTACTTATGATGTTGATTCAAAGCTGCAGGATAGACAGGCTGAAGCAATACTCAGGACGCTTGTTGAAGAAGCACCAAAAATTATGGCTGAACCCGCAGATTATAACGCAAGAGCAAATTTCTTCTGGTGTTCTACTCAGGCACTTAACGGCTTGATATCATGCGGGGTTGTGTCGGATTGGACCACACACATGATTGGTCATGAACTTACCGCTTTATACGGCCTGGATCATGGACAGACACTGGCTATACTGCAGCCGAGAGTCTGGGAAAATAAAAAGCAGGAAAAATCCGATAAACTTTTACAGTATGCTCAGCGTGTTTTTGACATAACCGGAAAAAATGAACATGATACAATTAACTTGGCAATTAAAAAAACAGAAGCCTTTTTCCAATCCCTCGGGGTAAAAACTAAATTATCTGACTACGGTGTTGATGCAGAAGAAGCTTCTCAAATTGTGAGTGAACGATTTAAAAAACGCGGAAGAAAACTTGGAGAGAATGAACATGTTACGCATCATGACGTAAAAGAGATTATCATCAACAGCAAATAATCTCAACATGAAAAATATTTTGGGGCTTTAATTATAGGATAGTTTTATGAAAAAGGATAATACAAAAGAGATAGCTTTAGCTTATCATGCTGAACCGGTTCCTGGAAAAATTGCTTTAAAGTTGACAAAAAAGTGTGAGACGCAACAGGCTTTGTCTTTAGCATATACTCCAGGTGTGGCAACACCATGTCTTGAAATCAAAGATAATCCCAAGAATGTATGGAGATATACTGCAAAAGGAAATTTGGTGGCTGTTGTATCTGATGGAACAGCTGTCCTTGGTTTAGGTAATATTGGGCCGGAGGCCGGTATGCCGGTAATGGAAGGAAAAGGTGTATTATTTAAACGTTTTGCTGATGTAGATGCACTGCCAATATGCTTAAAAGATGTTTTTCTGGATAACGGGAAAACTGATCCTAATAAATTAATAGAAACCGTCAAAAGACTTGAACCTACCTTTGGTGGTATTAATCTCGAAGATATTGCAGCTCCAGCATGTTTCGAGATTGAACAGCAGTTAAAAAAAGATCTTTCAATCCCTGTTTTTCATGATGACCAGCATGGAACTGCTATTATTTCACTAGCAGCTATTATTAACACTTTGAAAATTATTGACAAAAAGATAGAAGACTGTAAGTTTGTTATAAACGGGGCAGGTGCCGCAGGTATTGCATGTTCTGAATACTATATTACTGCAGGAGCAAAACGTGAAAATTTCATGCTCTGTGATTCCAAGGGGGTAATTAACAGCAAAAGAAGAAACTTAACTCCTGAGAAAAAACGATTTGCAGACACAACACATACCAACGCTAAAACTTTAAAAGAAGCTATGATTGGGGCTGATATTTTTATAGGGTTATCTGTGCCGGGGTGCGTTACACAGGAAATGATATGCTCTATGGCCTCTGATCCAGTTATCTTTGCTATGGCTAACCCTACTCCGGAAATATTTCCAGAAGAAGCATTGAAAGCTGGTGCATCGGTTGTCGGAACTGGAAGAAGTGATTTTCCTAATCAGATAAATAATGTTCTTGGATTTCCAGGTATTTTTAGAGGGGCTTTAGATGTTCGTGCGACAGATATTAATTTTGAAATGAAGCTAGCTGCTTCTGTAGCCCTTGCAGATATTGCTGCAGAAAAAATTCCTGAGGACATTTATGCTATACTGTCCAGCGCATATCCTGAAGATGCTGCTAATGGTGTTTTTGACGGAGAATGTCCGATTAAGGCAGCTTACGTAATACCTAAACCATTCGATCCAAGAGTAGTTCCAAGAGTAGCCCGAAATGTTGCTGAGGCGGCAATGAAAACAGGTGTGGCACAACTATATGTTGAAGATCTGGATGTGTATGAAAAATTTGTAACAGAACGAATTCAAGATCTAATTAAAACACTATCCTGAAAACAAGGGCTTTAGTAAGCCCTTGTTTTTATTCTAGCTTGCTACCTGTAAATGGGTTGAATTTTTCAGCAGCCATTATGAACCATGCTGTTGATGCTATACTTTCTCTATGTGCCATCTTCCAATACTGATTGTGTGTTCCGCTATTTGAATATACGATGCCACCAAATACATCAGGATTATTTTCTTCCGTTTGAAATCTTGAGATATCATTTAATATTCTATTTGAGATATCACTATTCCCTGCTATATCATGAGCAATCGACATAAAGGCTGAACCTTCATACCAGTGATCATTATGATCTCCATTGAAGTCATACAGCTCTACACCATAGAGTGTTGTTTTAAACAGCCCGCTGTTATCAACGAAATTTAAAGAATCAGCGTAATCACTACCAAGGGCCAGTACACCCCATGGATTAACATCCATCATCCTGTCCATATTCAGCTCAAATCCGCCGGTTTCATTGTTTTTGTTCATTCCGGTGTAAAAACGATTTCCATTCCAGGCTTTCTGTGTAAGGTAATTTCTTATTTTATCTGCCGATTCAGTAAATAAAGTATTACCTGTTACTTCTCCAAAATATTTAAATGCAGCATAAGCATCCAGGTTTTCCTCTGTACTTATAAAGCTTAATAATACATTAGGGCCGCCTTCATAAGCAGGTTTAGTTCCTCCCATTAGTGCTGCAGTATCCATGCTTTTGTCAGGATTAACAAAGAGGCCAGGTGTATTCAATGCCCAATTAAGTACATTCTGTGCCATTGCTCTATATTCATCATTGACAGTTCCGGTCATTTTTTCATAACACATTACAGCCATAGCGACCCACATATTCGGGCCGACCCGCTCATTCCAGTCCATCCATCCCCAGGAGTTGTTCGTTTCTGGATAATATCTATAGTCTGTCCAGAACGAACCTGATGCAGCACCGTATTTTCCCTGGTAATGGACTAAATTATTCAAAATCTTTTCTGCATCCTGTAGATGATCTGTAATAATTAAAGCGATTGCTGCAGTTGCCTGATCATAGGTATAGCCTACGGTTTGTACTTCATTTCCCCATTGGTCAATATCAGTTCCTGAAAAACTGTCAATTATCCAGGAGCTGCTACCTGTAAAACCGGATGAATCCGTGTGACGGGCTTTTATAAACTGTACTGCATTGTTCACAGCTGTGCTTATATTTTTAATATAGGGAGTATATTCCGCAATAATATTAGTTACATTGTTCTCCGGTATCCATTCTTCATTAGGTTGCTCTATTCTTTCACCGGTAAAAGGATTGAGTTTATGTATTGTCATTATTGCCCAGGCTGTACTTGAAACACTATTGCTGTTTTCCATCATCCAGTAATTGTTCCAGGTGCCATATAGTGAATACGGAATTCCGCCGTTATCATTCTGATAATGAAGTATTCCATTCATAATATCCTCATAAAGGCTATTATTACCGGCCATAAAATTTGCAAGAGCCATAAAGTTTGATCCTTCAAACCAGAAGTCATTTTTTGATGCCCAGTCAAAGTCGTATAGAGCTATATCATTGATAATATGCTTATAAAGACCTGATTTTTCTACAAATTCCAAAAGATCACCGTATCTTGTTTCACCGCTTTCGCTGAGTCCAAAAGCCAGAATAGACCATGGATTAACATCAAGAGCTAAGTGATCAGTTCTACTACCTGTCTCTTTGTTATATCCTGAATATAAACGATTTGTCTGAGAGTCAAAAACTTTATTATCCATAAAGCCTTTTACCCTAGCAGCAATTTCAAGATATTCAGCATTATTTTCTACTGTACCAAAGTATTTAAATGCGGCATATACGTCGATATTATGTTCTGTACTGCACCATGATTCAGGTTTTTTATATTCCCAACCTCCTGTAAATGCACTGTATGCATCAATTTCAAACTTGAACTGTTTAGTCCATTCAATAGCGTCTATTGCCATCTGCCTGTAAGCAGTGCTGTCTGTTTCTTTTTCATATACCATAACTGCCAGAGTCATCCATAAAACAGGTCCAACATGTCGTTTCCATTCAAACCCGTAAAGAGCTGTTGGACTCTTATCAGTATCTAATTGCAGCTGATAGGCATTATACCATGAACCAACATGATTTGTGCCGGATACAGGTTCAGCAAATTGTGGATCTTTTTGCTGATTTTGCAACATCTGCATTGTATCTAGTACACTTTCAGCTCGTTCAATATCTCCCTTGGCTAAAAAAGCAATAACTGCAGTAGCCTGGTCATAAGTAAAACAGACTTTGATTTCATTTCCCCATTTATCATACTCAGAACCATTTTCAAAACTGTCAACGATTAAATCCCCTTGGGGAGTGCTATAAGACTGACTTTTTAACCAATCATATGCATTTTCAGAAGATTGAGTCCAGTTTTGCTGAGGAGGGGAAGGCCACTCTTCAACTGGAGGAGGTTCTTCCGAGTTTGGTTGTTGGGGTGTTTGTCTCGTTGTCACTGAGAGTGAGTTGCTTGCATCAGATACGTTTCCTTCAGTGTCATATGCCGTAACAGTAAAATTGTAATGTGTACCGGGAGATAAGCCTAAAACAGTATAATTTACTCCGGTTGTATCTGAAATTTTATCGCTGTTTTTATAGATATCATATCCGACTATGGCAACGTTGTCAGAAGAAGCAGTCCATGCCAGAGTAACACTATTTTCTGTTATGTCTGTACTTGTTAATCCGACTGGAATTGTTGGACTTTCACTGTTGATTGAATCTGAATTGCTACGAGTTGAAATCCATTCAGTTTCTTTTTGCCCAGTGTCAGTCATATAAACAAACTTATACTGATTCCACCCTTCGTTTGCAATTATATGTCCATGGTCTAAGGCAAGAGAAAATTCACCGTTAATTTTATCCATGCCAACACCACCTAGATTTGCCCCATATTTTCCGATGAAGAATATTGCAAAATCTGTAGCTGCAGGATCCTTAAACCATGCATGAGTAACATCAATACCGTAATTAGGCGTTGGCTTAATGTTATCATCTGTCCTGACAGATATTGGTGTTGAGGCTA
>CAZGAI010000264.1:0-5850 GCA_964523175.1 uncultured Victivallales bacterium
ACATTTGAAATTGAGGCTATATTTGTTTTCTTTAATGATTCTATTTTGTTAAGTAAATCATTTATATTGTTAAGCTGATCGTCTCGCAGATTTACTGCTACTTGTAATTTCTTTCTTGTTCCTTGAAGTTCATCTTTTATCTTTATATGAGTTGAATGCAATTCATTATATTGATTGTCCTTTTTGCTTACATTTACAGCAAATCTTTTTAAATCTAAAAGTAGATCTTGACGCTGTCCTTTTAAGATGGAAACAAGTTCCTTGAATTCAGACAGTTCTTTACTTAAGTTATTTCTAACAGCTGCAAAAGATGATGCTTCTTTTGCTGCTGTTTCTATTTCTAATTTTAGAATCCTGAGTTCATCTGTTTGTACGAGGCGAATACGTTCTAGTTTAGAAGCTTTATCCTGCGCTTCTAAAAGTTCAATCATATTTTTTTTACGTTCCAATCGTCCTTTATTTAATCTACTTTTACCCAATTCTATTTCTGCAAATAATGTCTGTATTTTAGTTTTTTGTGAAGATAGGGCTGAATTCAATATAACGAGACTGTCATTGGTTGTATTATAATTAGACTGTAGTGATGTAAGTTTAGATTCGGATTTTCCAGCTCTTTTCTTAGCTAAATCCAGATTTTCAACTAACTTATTAATTTTTTTAACATACCCTGAGTTTTCTGCTTTCAGTTTATAAACATTTTTGTTTATTGCTGCTAATTCTATTCTGCTACTGTCATAATCTGCATTCAGTTTAGCTATCGTATCATTTTTATTTTTGATTGTTGAATTCATATTTTCGAGTTTAAAATTTAAACCGCTACGCTCGGTATCTGAGGAAGCTATTGATGCGTTAATAGCAGCAAGTTTATGTTGAGAAGCAGCATACAGTTTCTTTGTTTTTCTATTAATTTCCTGCATCTTTTCTATCTCAGCTTTAAGAAAATTGTTCTCTGCGGTCTTTTGGGAAAGGTCTCCAGCTAGATCTGCAACATTCTTCTTTGCAAGTTCAAGTTTCAGGTAAACTTTATTATATTTTTCGCTCTTTACACCTAATAGATTTTTATAATGATTTAAATTTTTACTTAATTCTTCAACCTGTTTTTTTAGTTCTTCTCGTTCTGAATTAAATCCATCCATGTCTGTATTTATAGAAGTCTGTTCTTTTTGTAAAGTATTGAGTTTATTTTTAGATACAGAGAGCTGCTGCTGAGTATTATTTATCTGATTAACTAAGTGTATCTCCTTTGCTGCCTGTCTGGTAAGCTTTGAATTCAGTTCTGAATTAATACTTTTAATTTTTTCAAACTCATAATACAATTGTTCGTTTGATGATTTTGATAATAGTATATTGTTTTCAGATGCTACAAGTTTACTTTTTAAGTTATTGATTTTGCTAAGTTGTGCATTTCTGGATGTTTCTAATGCAGCCACTATATTCTTTGTTTTTTGAAGTTCTTTTATTGCTGTTTTTTTAGCGATCTGCAGATCTGCTATCTTTTTATCTTTGATTTTAATAGTTGACGTAAGTTCTTTGAGTTTATTCAGTATCCCATTTCGATCATCCTTTAAGCCTGCAATGGCAGTATTTGCAATTTTAAGTTTTTTTAATGCCTCGGCATGATTATTAATATTATCTGTATTTTTCTGTTTCACTGAATCAATTTCTCTTTTCAGTTTTTCGACTAAATTCGACTGTTGAGAATATGCACTATCAAGGTGTAGGGTTTTATTTTTAGCTAAAACCAGTTCTTTTTCAAATATTTTTTTTTGATTGCTGATTAATGAATTACTATCCATAGTGTCTTTAAGTAATGAATTCAATTTGCGGGTTTCGTCTATTTGAGCTTGTTGGGCAGACTTGAGTTCGTCTACGTTACCTGTAGCTTTTGAATATTGTCTCTGAAGCTTTGATAGCTCTGTAGATGTATTAGCTAGCAATTCATTAGAACCGGTGACATTAGCCATCAACTCCTTTATTTTTGAATTATATTTTTTATGTTGTACTTCTAGTTTAGATATTGTTTCTCTTGTCTTAGATAGTCTATGCTTTGTCTGGTTATGTGCCGTTTTCTCAGCAGCATTATGCTTTTCTGCAAGTTTGACTTTATTCATCTGGTCTTCAATTTGTTCCAGCTGTTTCTCCCGGATTTTTTTCTGCTTCTCTATAATAGTATTGGTTTCAGCCAATTGTTTTTGTGTTTTCAGGTGTGCCGCTCTTAGATTCTTAGTTTCAAGTATTCTTCTATTTGCATCAGTTAAGAGTTTATTTACTTCACTGCTCAATCTTGATTTCTCTGTTTCAAGGCTTGCTACATCATTTTTGGCCTGCTGTAATTTTTCAATAGTATTACTATGAGACAATCTGGATTCAGCAGTATTCTCTCGAGCTGCATCAACGTCTGAAACTAAACGCTGAATTTTTTTTAATTGTTTTATATGATCTTCTTCAAGTTTTGATATTTTAGATTTAGCGGTTTCAAGTTCTCTGGATGCACGTTCATACTCCAATTGCTTCTGAAAAGCATTGCCTCCTAATTTTTTTGATCCCTCCATCAGTTTGTTGATTAAGTCAACCTGTTTGGCATGTGATGATTCAAATTCGGAGATTTTATTTCTCGCAATAGACAGTTCATTGTTTACTCTTTCATTTGCAACTCTTGTACTGGCAGCTTTCTGTTCAGTTTTAGCAACGTTTTTTAAAAGTTCATCCAAATTTTGAGTATTTTTTTCCCGTTCATTTTCAAGATTGGCTATTTTTTTATTAGCATCATCAAACTCTTTTTGTAACTGAGCCCGACCCGCAAAAATTTTATTGTTTTTTACTTTATTTTTTTCAAGTTTACCTAATAGTGTTTTTATTTTCTTTGCCTGGTCCGACTGTGCTGAACTAAGTTTAGTTATTTGTTCCTGAGCCGCAATCAAGTCTCCATGTATTTTTTTCTTTTCTGATAATGCATTAGAGGATTTAGCTTTAAATGATTCAAGACTACTCAATAGTTCCCTAATTTTTATATTCTGTCCTGATTTAGTTTTCTCCAGCTCCCCTAGTTTCATATTTAATCCAATAAATTTTTCCTGGAGAAGCGAGCTGTTTAATGCAGTATTGCTGTTTTTTCTCTCTATTGCTTCAAGTTTTGAAACCAGGTTTCTTATTTTTCGCAAATAATCCGATTCTAAGTTTTCAAGTTTTGAAACCTTGCTTTCTGAAAGTTCTAATTGTTTATTTATATTTTCATTATTAGAAGCCATATCTTCTATTTTAGTTTCAGCACTTCCAATTCTATTTATAAGGGAATCAATCTCATTAGCTTTTGTCTTTAGTTTATTTTCATAATCGGTTAATTCCTTGCCTAATTCAGCAAGTTCATTTTGAATACGATTTTGTTCGAAAGCAGTATCATCCTTGTCTTTTTTAAGTTTTTCTAACTTCAGACTAAGGTTTTCTACAGTATTTAAACTTTTTAGATGTGCTTTCTTTAAATCGCTTAGGCTCCTGTTTTTTACATCTAAGTCGCTTATTGCTTTATTGCGAGCAAGCTGTAAGTCTGCATTTACCTGTGATCTATTTTTAATTTCATTTAACAGTTTTTCTATTTTTTTAAGATTATCAGATTGTTGAGATTTAAAATCTGCGTTTTCCTGTAAAGCAGAATTAAGCTCTTTCCTGATGTTTGAAAAATCGTTTTTAGTGCCGGAAAGAGTGCTTGTAACCTTTCCTATCGAATTAATCAAACTGTTAATTTTTTTAGACTGTATCGTATTAGCCTGGTTAACTTTAGCTATATTACTGTTAGCACTGGCAAGTTTTGCCTGTATTTCGTTATTGTGCAGCTTCAGTTGCTGAGTTTTTGTTTTATTGTTATTTGCCTGTTTTAATAAGTTTTGTATTTTATCTAGATGTTCAATCTGTTTCGATTCAAATTCGGCAATCCTGCTCTGTGCTGTTTGAAATTCTTTCTCTATTTTATTTCGCTCTAAATTTGATGCATTGACACTGTTTTCAGTGCTTTTTATTTGATTCAGAAGTTTTTTAACTTTGTTGAGCTGAGCAACATATTGTCCTTTTAATTCACTAATATTAGAGTTTGCCTTCAATAATTTTTTATTATACAGGGCATTTTGTCCATGAACTTCAGCGAACTTTTTATTTGAACGTTCTGCACTTTCCAGGAGTTTTTTTATTTTCTTTTTTTGTACTGAGTGATCTTTTGTAAAACTGTTTATTTTCTCATTGGCCTTTTGAAGTTCAGCACTTCGTCTCTGCAATTCTTTGTTATTATCAAGGTTTGAATTCTTATTTTCACTCAACAACCTGGAATGCTCTTTTTTTAATTCATTCTGTGCAATTTGAATAGACTTCTTTTCTTTTTTAATTTCCTTTATCTGCTTTTGGAAATCGCTAACAATCTCATTCAGTTTATTTTTTTCTTCAATTAAACCGGCATTTCTATTGAGTGTATCTTTAAACAACTCTTTATTCTGTTCAAGTGAACTATATTTATCCGCCAGAAGTTTATACTCCTGATTTCCTTTGGCAAGAGCTTTCTGAAAATTCTTAATCTTCTGTAAATGTTCTTTTTCTATCCTAGTTTTTGCTATAATTTCACGTTTTAATATTTTTGCTTCTTCCTCAACGGAAACAGCTCTTTCCTGAATAGAAGCCAATGTCTCGTTTATTTTATTGTATTTAGTTTTTACATCAGACAGTTCTGAAGAAAAAGCCTGCTTCACCTTTAGAAGTTTATCTAATCTATTCTGATATCCGGCAAGATCCTTTCTTAATGATGAATTTTCAGTTTGAAATGCCGATTTAATTTTATCTGGTTTCGTTTTAACTGTTTCAAGGCTATTATTAAACGCCACCCTATTAGAGTTTGCTTTATTCAAACGAAGCGAGATTTCATTAATATTTTCATAAAGCGTCTTTTTTTCGGTTCTCAACTTTGATATTTCAGTATTTAACCTTGTTAACTTTTTTGCAGAAAGTTTAAACTTATTTTTATAAGTCAGTGCTTCATTAGTACTCTTGTTTCGTTCTAATGCTATGGTTGTTTTTTCAAGGCTCAATTTTTGATAACGTCTTTCTAAAGCTAGATTATCCTTTTGAATTTGATTCTTAAGCTTAATGTTTTTATCCAGTTTTAGTCGATATCCAACCATCATTTTTCTAAGATTTTTCAAAGTTTCAGATTCGTCTTTTTCCTTGCGCAGTTTTTCTATTTGAGTTGAAAGAAGAGCATATTTTTTTTCAAGCTTAATTTTATTTCTAAATAAACCAGTAAACTCTTCTGATGCATTATTATTTCTAAGAGCTTCCCTCTGGCTTTTTTCCAGAGCTGCAAGTGTTGATTTAAGCTTTTTCTCTTCGTTTAGCAGTAGTGTTTGAAAGTTAACTATTTTTGTCTGCAAAGCGAGATTTTCACTGACAAGCTCTGCTGTATTTTTATTTTTATTTTCCTTCAAAAGCCTTCTATTCAACTTTTTGACTTTTATTCCGCAGCGTTTAATTCGATATTGAATTAATGCTCTGTTCCAGGAAGGGTATTCAGAAGAAATAGATTTAAAAATATCAAGAGCTCTCTTATAAAATGCCAGGGAGGTGCTATACTCTTTTGCAGCATACACTTTTTCTGCTTTTTCATATATTTCATAGCCCGTGAGCCATATTGCCCCGGGTGTCCGAGGAACTTCCTCGGCAAAACACGATACAATGAAAAAAAACAGAAAACAGAATAACAATATCAAACGTGCAGTTGTTTTTTTACG
The DNA here is from genome assembly GCA_964523175.1 of uncultured Victivallales bacterium. GTDB lineage: Bacteria > Verrucomicrobiota > Lentisphaeria > Victivallales > GWF2-38-69. The sequence goes on from CAZGAI010000264.1 coordinate 5,766, forward strand.
TTTTGATAAATAATTGTTTTCATTGAAGTTCAAAAACATAAAAATGATAAGTTTAACGTCAAGGACTTAGCTTTTTTATGTTTTT
>CAZGAI010000265.1:0-5790 GCA_964523175.1 uncultured Victivallales bacterium
CAAAAATTCTAGTTGAATTGGGTACTCATAATGGTTTTTCATATTTTTCGTTTTGCCAGGCTATTAAAGAATTAGGATTTGATATACAAGGCTCTAAATGTTTTGCTATTGATTCATGGGAAGGGGATCCACAGGCTCATTTTTATGGAAATGAAGTTTATTCTGAAGTACTTAATTATAATAAACAATATGAAGGCTTTTCTACTCTTCTTAGGGGATATTTTGACGATTACGTTAAAGAATTTAAAAACAACTCTATTGATATTCTTCATATTGATGGACTTCATACCTATGAAGCTGTTAAACATGATTTTAAAACATGGTTGCCGAAAGTAAATCAAAATGGAGTTATTCTGTTTCATGATACAAATGTAATTTATGGAGAAAAAGGTTATGAAGATGATATATTTAAAGATTTTGGTGTTAATAAATTTTTCAATGAATTAAAAGATGATTATTTGAATTTTAATTTTTTACATTCTAATGGGCTAGGTATTATATGTCTTTCTAACAAACAACCTAAATGTTTTATAGATTTTTTAAATTATGCCAATGCAAACCAAACTTTTACTCAAAAGCTCTTTGATACTGTTTCAGACAGGATTAGGCTAACTTATTTAAACCATGAATTAACTGCAAAGAACCATGAACTCCAAACTATAATAAATGAGCAATGTTACGAAATATCGAAAGTTTATAGTTCGAATTCTTGGCAATTTGCAAAAATAGTAAGAAAAATTAAAACATTCCTTGTCCCGGAAAATTCTTTTTCTAGTCGATTACTGAATAAGTTTTGCCATTATAAAAGATTTTCAAGTTTGAAAGAGCCAGAGAAATCTGAAGTTTTAGCAATAGCCAGCAGTGGTTTATTTGATGAGAAGTATTATTTAATGCAAAACATCGATGTGTTAAAAGCAGGTATTGATCCGGTAGTTCATTTCATGCAGAGTGGTTGCAATGAAGGCAGAAACCCATCAGCTAGATTTGATATTGCGTATTATCTTGATAAGAATTTTGATATTGCTACTTTCGATATCAACCCACTATATCACTATCTCATGTTTCAAAATAATGAATACAGGGAACTCAAATATTTATTTAAGCCAGCTAAAATAAATAGTACTGTATCAAAAGAAATCGACAACGTTGATAGAACAACATTGATTTCAATAATAATGACAGTTGATAATGCTAATCCGGATTTCCTTAAGCAAGCTGTGCAGTCTGTAAAAAAACAGTGGTATACAAATTGGGAACTATGTATTATTGATAATGCTTCAACACATCCTGCTACATTAGACTTCCTTAAATCTATTATGAATGAATCTAATATCAGAATAAAGTTTCTAAAAAATAATATTAGTTGCCCAGAGGCATCTAATGAGGCTTTAGTTTTGTCAGGTGGGGAATACATAGGTTTGTTGAGTCCTGATGATGAATTAACCCCTGATGCACTATTTGAAATAGTTAAAGCTATCAACCTTAGTGATGCTGAATTTATTTATTCTGATGAGGATCATATAGCTGATAACAAATACGTAAAACCTCACTTTAAGCCTGATTTTTCTTCTGATATGCTGCTTAGTTACAATTATGTTTCTAATCTTTGTGTGATTAAAAAATCCTTAATTGAAAAAGTTGAAGGGTTTAATCTCGCCCTGGAAGGTGCTCATGACTATGATCTGATTTTAAAGATATCGGAACATACGGATAAAATTTATCATATTCATAAGGTTCTTTATCACAGCAGGCAGCATATAGACTCAATGACAAGTGACCAGGATAACGTTTCGAAATGCTATTTTTCAGGAGAAGAGGCTCTTAATAATGCTCTTAATAGAAGAGGGCTTTCAGCAACAGTTGAAAACGGTGTTTTTCCTTTTGTTTATCGTGTCAAATACAGTATACCGGTTAAACCTTTAATTAGTATAATTATTCCGTTTAAAGATAAACCTGACCTTTTATTCAATTGCATTAATTCAATACTTGAGAAAAGCACATATCAAAACTTTGAAATTATTGGGATTAGTAACTGCAGCACAGAAAATAAAACTTTTGATATAATGAACTGTTTAAAGTTAAAAGATAAAAGGGTAAAGTTCTTCGATCATAATATTCCTTTTAATTACTCAATAATTAATAATTATGCAGTTAATAATTATGCTAATGGTGAACATATAGTTTTGCTAAATAATGATATAGAAGTAATAACTGGAGAGTGGCTTGAAGCATTACTTGAACATTCTCAAAGAAAGGAAGTTGGTGCGGTTGGTGGATTATTGTTGTACCCTGACAATAAAGTACAGCATGCCGGAGTAATTATTAGGATCAAAGGCACAGCAGATCATGCCCATAATGGATTGGAAGCGTACAAACCGGGTTATTATTTCAGAAACCACTGTATTCATAATATCAGCGCAGTTACTGCCGCCTGTTTGATGGTTAAAAAAAACATTTATCAGAAATTTGGCGGATTAAATGAAGCAGACCTGACTGTGGCTTATAATGATGTTGATTTCTGCCTTAGGTTAAGAGAGAAAGGTTTATTGAATATATATACACCCTACTGTAAAATGTACCACCATGAATCTGTATCCAGAGGAAAAGAAGACACTAAAGTGAAAAAAGAGAGGTCTAATTCTGAAATTAAGTATTTGAAACAACGGCATAATAAGATTTTCAGAGATGGGGATCCATACTATAACCTCAACCTAACATTGAAAGAAGATGATTTCAGTCTAAAGAGGTAAGAGGTAAGAGGTCGGCTGTGCCAGGCGTAGCTCAAAGAGCGAAGACTGGAGGTCAGAGGACGGAAGTCGGTTATTCACTCATAAAGCCTTGATAGGCAAAATTTACTAAATAATGCGTTATTTTTCTCTTTCAAAAAAATTCAAAAACAAAATATTATCTTTACCATCCTGCTCAGCACCTTTGGTTAGTATTATTATTCCTGTTCATAACAAGTTTTATTATACATTACAATGTCTACAGTCAATTTTTGATACTTCTAAAGGCATTGATTATGAAATTATTCTTGCAGATGATGCGTCAACTGATGAGACAATAAATATATCTCACTGTGTTAATAATTTAAAGATAGTACGAAATGAAAAAAATCTAGGTTTTATTAATAATTGCAATAATGCAGCAAAGACCGCCATTGGTAAATATATATTATTCCTCAATAATGATACTAAAGTAAAAACTAACTGGCTTAAGTATTTGCTTGATGCTGCTAAAAATGATTCTTCTATTGGTCTTATCGGATCCAAACTTATTTTTTCAAATGGCAAACTGCAGGAAGCAGGTGGTATCGTCTGGAATAATGCTGACTCTTTGAATTATGGAAGATTCGATAACCCTGAGAAGCAGGAATATAATTACCTTAGAGAATGTGACTATGTATCAGGGGCTTCAATGATGATAAGAAGAAATCTTTTCAATAAAATAGGCGGATTTGATTCCAGATATTGCCCTGCTTATTACGAAGATACTGACCTGGCTTTTGAAGTCAGAAAAACTGGATATAAAGTTGTATTTCAGCCTTTCTCTGAAGTTGTTCATTATGAAAAAATATCTCATGGAAATAAATCCGGTAAAAAATATAAAGCTTCAAATAGAAATAAATTTTATGAGAAATGGAAAGAAATACTAACAAAAGAACATTTTGAAGTTAATAAACATTCTTTTGCCGCAAGAGATAGAAGCAAAAATAAAAAAACAATTGTTATCCTTGTAAATGAACTTCTTTCCCCTGTCTCCGGTAGAGATGATTTAAAATTATCCAGTCATACTGATTTTCTGCTGAAAAAAGGTTTTAATGTTAAATTGATTCTAATAAAGTATTATCCGGTAAATCATTGTTATATACGGAGGTTGCAGACAAAAGGTATTGAAGTAATTTGGTACTCGTACTTTGTTCGTAAAAAAATCATTAAGTTGATATCAACTAATAAAAGATATATTGACTATATAATTTTAGACAAACAAAAAATTCCTGATAACTATCTTGATTTTATCAAAAAGAGAACTAGAATAAATGTTGTAAAAATTGATAATGGTCTCCATGATTTGTTATTTTATGACTAAAAAAAAGAAAGTAAGTAATGAGCTATTTTAATAATATATGTCTTCTAAAAGCCCCATTAACGTCTATTATGCCTGATGTAGGTGCTGTTCCGGATTTAATAGAGCTTTGTTACCTGGCTGCAATGATTGAACCTTATGTAAGCTCTGTTTTTATACCAACTGATTTTCATAGTAAAAACTCTTATGATATATATGCAAGCAGCCTTAAAAAAAAGCCAGTTGATCTTGTTTGTATTTCATCAATGACAGGCGGATTTAGCAATGCCTTAAGGCTTGCAAAAATAGCCAAGGAACATGATAAATACGTAGTTATGGGAGGGTATCACCCATCGGCACTTCCGGTTGATGTATTAAAATCGCCCTATATTGATGCGATTATTGTCGGAGAGGGTGAGCTAACACTTAAAGATTTAGTACAAAATGGTCCAAGTAAAGATGTACTTGGTATGGTATACAAGGAGAATGGAAAGCTTGTACATACCGGAGTTCGTCCTACAATTAAGGATTTAGACTCGCTTCCTCATCCTTTAAGGCATATTCGGCCCAGACGATTCGGTGAAAATGGAACTGATTACTCAATTGATACAGTTTATACATCCAGAGGCTGTCCATGGAAATGCTGCTTTTGTGCAAATGATACAGTCAACAAACAATGGAGAGCCAGAAGCCCAGAAAATGTACTTGAAGAACTTATTCAGCTTCATGACCCAAATCACAAAAAATTGATTAAATTTTGGGATGCAAATTTCATGACTGATATCAACCGTATCGAAAAAATTTGTGATTTAATGCTTGAACATAACCTAACTAATTTTAAAATTTGGACAGAGACACGGCTTACAGATATTATTCGTGGAGAAAAAATCATGAATAAACTTTATCGTGTTGGGCTTCGTGCAGTAACTTTGGGCATCGAAAGCCCCAATGAGAATACTCTGAAGCTGATGAACAAAGATAATTCAATTAAAGAATGTTACCAAGCAATTGAAATACTCAAAAAAAATCAAATCACTCCTCATGGTTATTTCATATTAGGACATTATACAGAAACAAAAGAAGATACAGAAAAATATTCGGAATATGCAGAATCACTCGGGCTTAATGAATCTGTCTTCATGGTTATGACGCCATATCCTGGTACCGGCATATTCAAAGAATACAAACGGGAAAATAAGATCAAAGACTATAACTGGGATAATTATAATAATTTCATACCTGTTGTAGAGACTGTGGGTATGGATGTGGAAATGCTACGAAAAATGTATTTAAAGACTATTGGCAAGTTCTATACAAAATTTATAATGGAAGTGGACTGGTGGGAAGGAAAACCGCTTGGAATGGCGCTTTCATTGCACATAATTCTTCTAAGTTGTAATAAGATATGCAGAAGGGGTGGAATAAACTGTAATACTAAAGATATTCAAGTGCAGAACTTTGCTATGCTTCAAGAAGGATGTAGGAGCTATGCAAATAACTTTACAATGGGAAATAAACCATCTTTTTATTTAAAATTTTTCAAAAAAATTGTGCTTAGGTTTACGATTTCTAAAGGACTAAATATTCAATATTGTGTATCACTTAAGAATAATTCTACAAATATTATTGTGGAACAAACAAATAGTACGGGATTGATTCCTGGGTTTACATTTCATTTCGATAAAATATTTAAATTGTTAGAAAGAATTGATTGCTACACATCCT
>CAZGAI010000266.1:0-5780 GCA_964523175.1 uncultured Victivallales bacterium
GTATTCTGAAGCAATATCACATTTACTAAAGGGATATATTTTATGGCATAAAAGTATGATGCCATCGCTACAAGCCCCATTAAGCTACGTATGAACAAACTACCAGGACTTTTAACCTTAAAACTGAAATCATTACTTTTGAATATTAATGGAACTAACACTAGCAAGCTGAATAAAAATCTAAAGAATAAGACTGTAGCATTCGGTAATGCAAACCCAATTTCTTTTATAAAAACACCCATTATTGCAATTGATAATGCTGAAATCAATGTATAAACTATGCCTCTAATCATAAATATTGCTCCTTTTATATCCATCGTGTTGATCATAATAGACAAAATAAACACTAAAAACAGTGTATATACATACAGTACCCCTTCTGATATTCCTACAATGTGATTAATAATAATTTTAGTTTTTGAGATATAACTTGAGGACCAAGCTTATTTTGCTATGTATAAAGAATAGCTGTCTTTTTACAGTACTGACTGGGTTGTTAATCCTGAACTAATAAATTCACCTACTGTTCACTACCACATTGCAATCATTTATATTTTGTGATTTACCATTTTAATGCCTACTAAGATAATTATTTGTGAGAATATCATATATTTAATTCTTTAATATCACCAAATCATCCTCTTCGCTCTAGTCGCAGGGCTGGCCAAATTTTAATCGACTCTGGTGATCACCAGATACAAGCTACAGCCCGGTACACCTACTAATAATGTCTGAATCAACACCATCTTTTCTTAATTTAAATGCTATTTCTTTTCTAATATTCATTTCGTTTGAATCGGAAACACGCTCTTCTCTTTCTGTTACATCTTTTTCTACAAACGCAATATAGTTATCAATATTAGAATTAACAAGAAAAGATTCAATCCAACGGATTTCCCCGTCAGGTCTTATTATTCTAAAGACTCGTTTTCTGGGTGTCTCTGTCTTTCCGTATATCCAGTCACGTTCCAGCAATTCTTTATCTTTAGGATGAACACACACATTATACCAGAAATCTTTTTTATTAAGGAATTCTTCTGCTGGATAACCATACAAAGACATAACCGATTCCGAAATATAAAATAACTTATATTTTGGTGAGACATACTGAAGCCATACAACATGAAGCGAGTTATTCAAAGCAGCTTCAAGCAGTGTCCGAATTTCTTCAGCTTTTTTTCTATCTGTTATATCTACAAAGGTACCTACAATACCGGATATTTTACCTGAAGAATCACGAATTGGAAGCTTTGAGACAAGCCCCCATTTTTTTTTCCTTGATCCCGGAATATATCCTTCTTTATTCACTACCGGCTGCTCTGTTAATAAAACATTTCTGTCCTCCTCTGTATTGCATTTAGCTTCAACAGAAGGGAAAAACTCGGAGTCATTTTTTCCCGCAACCTTATAGTTGGATTTTAAAGAAATATTTTTCAAAAAAATGTCATTGGCTGTTATATAGTTCAACCTGGCATCTTTTATATAAAACATTGTCCGCATAGTAGATAGGAGAGCATTAATTATAACTGTCGCCTGATTCATCTCCTTTTTTAAACCGTTTATTTCTCTGATTATTCCGTCAAATTTAGATTGACGCAATCCAACATCGTCACCAGCTAAAGACAGCCATCCCTCTACAGATTGAGATAACTCGCCCTTAGTAATATTTTCATCTTCATTTAAATCAGAGATATCATTTACGCTCACATTAATAATGCCGGCCATCACCCTGATATTTGCTTCGGAAGGAGTTCGTTTACCTGTTTCCCATTCCCATAGTGTAGACCTGACTATTCCAACACTTCGACAGAATTCCTTAACCGAAAACCTCGCTTTCTTTCGCGAATCTCTAAATTTATCTGCATAAAATTTCATTCGACACCTTCCTTTACAGTCCTTTAATCACTTACAAAATGAATTCTGAACTCATAAACAAACAATTTTGTATGATAATCATATATATATGTATTATATTATAATAACTTGTAATGTAAAGTTCGAATTAACCAAAAACCTACATAATATTAGAAGTAATTTAAATTAAAAAATTAACTTCTTAAATACAAGGTGAAATATGATTACTATTGATGGAAATTCGCTTTCAATTGAAGATGTTATAAGCATCTGCAAAAACCATGAAAAAGTCCAACTCTCTCCTGCTGCTGAGCCTAAAATAATTGAATCACGTAAATACGTAGAAAAAGTCTTAAAAGAAAACAGAAGTGTTTATGGAATCACAACCGGATTTGGCGAGCTTGCAAATAAAAGTATTTCGCCTGATAAAGCAGAAAAACTTCAGGAAAATATTATACGCAGTCATTCTACCGGCGTAGGAACACCTTTTGATAAAGAAGTAGTTAGAGGTGTTATTTTATTGAGAGCTAATGCCCTTGCCAAAGGACATTCAGGTGTTAGAATTATTGTAATAGAAACACTTTTAGAACTTTTAAATAAAGATATATATCCATTTATCCCATCACAAGGTTCAGTCGGCGCAAGCGGAGACCTTGCACCTCTATCCCACCTGGCGCTAGCTTTAATTGCTGAAGGTGAATGTTTTGTTGATGGGAAACGTGTTTGTGCTGACATTGTATTGAAAAATGCCGGTATTACACCACTAAAACTAAAAGCAAAAGAAGGTCTGGGATTAATAAACGGAACTCAGGTTATGGCATCTCTTGGCTGCCTGGCAGTTAATCAGGCTAAAACTCTTTTAAAAAATGCACAAATTGCCGGAGCAATGAGCCTGGAAGCTCTCAAAGGTACAGCTAAAGCATTTGATGCAAGAGTTCATGAACTCCGCCCTCATCCTGGACAACTGAACGTTGCAGAAAATATAAGAAACCTTATTGACAGCAGTGAAATTATTGCATCACATAAAGACTGTAGCAAAGTACAGGATGCCTACACATTAAGGTGTATGCCTCAGGTTTATGGTGCTGTCGCAGATACTATAGATTATGTTTATCGTGTATTATCAATAGAAATAAATTCAGCTACAGATAACCCTCTGATTTTTCCAAAACAGGATGAAGCTATTTCCGGTGGAAACTTTCACGGCGAACCTTTAGCATTTGCCATGGATTATCTTGGTATTGCTCTTTCTGAAATAGCAAATATTTCGGAAAGAACAATTGACAGACTTGTTAATCCTCATAAATCAGGCCTGCCTGCATTCCTATCACGTGATAACGGTCTAAATTCCGGGTTTATGGTTGCTCAATATACAGCAGCATCACTTGTATCAGAGAACAAGGTTCTGGCACATCCTTCAAGCGTTGACTCAATACCTACATCAGCGGGACAGGAAGACCACGTAAGCATGGGAACAACTGCTTCAAGACATGCAAGAGATATTACACAAAACGTAGAACAAGTTGTCGCAATAGAACTTCTTGCTTCTGCACAGGGAATGGATTTCTGGAATATGGAACCCGGAAAAGGAACAAAAATAGCTCATGATTTTATTCGTGAACATATTTCTTTTATGGATGAAGACAGAATTTTATATAAAGATATGGAGATTGCAAAAAGACTTGTAACTTCAGGTGAGATCGTAAAAGCTGTTGAAAAATATATTAATATAAAATCATAAATCTAACATCTGAAATATTTATAATAGAGGATATCAAAATGACTAGACCAATGTATATGGATTTAAAACCCTCAAACCCGGTAAAAGCTATGAGGGGAAGCCAACTCAGAGCAAAGACATGGGAGGCTGAAGCCGCCTTAAGAATGCTTGAAAATAATATCGATCCTGAGAATGCCCTTATTCCTGATCAACTAATTGTATACGGAGGGGCAGGTAGAGCAGCTAGAAACTGGAAAGAGTATCATAAAATAGTAGAAGCCCTAATCAATCTTGAAGAAGACGAAACACTTATTGTTCAATCCGGAAAACCTGTCGGTATTATCAGAACATACCGTAACAGTCCAAAAGTACTTATAGCTAACAGTAATATTGTTCCAGCATGGTCTACTCAGGAAAATTTTGATATATATGACCAAATGGGTTTGACTATGTATGGCCAGATGACTGCAGGCAGCTGGATATATATCGGCACACAGGGTATTCTGCAGGGCACATTCCAGACATTAGCTGCAATTGCAGATGATCATTTCGGCGGAACACTCGCTGGCAGGTTCGTATTAACCGGAGGTTTAGGCGGTATGAGCGGAGCTCAGCCACTTTCAGTTACTATGAATGATGGAGTAATTATCAATGTAGAAGCTGATTATGACCGTACAAAAAGAAAAGTTGATGAAGGTTATTGCGATAAAATGACCGAAAATCTGGATGAAGCAATCGCATGGATGAGAAATGCTGTTGAAACAAAAAAACCTCTATCAATCGGCTTGGTTGGAAACTGTGCTGAAGTTTTACCTGAATTAGCTAAAAGAGATATCATCCCTGATATCGTTACTGATCAAACTTCCGCTCATGACTTAAAAGATTATGTTCCAATTGGTAACTTTAAAGAAATGATGGACTTAAAAGAATCAGATGTTGAAAAATATAAGAAACTTTCTCTTGAAGCTATTAAGCTTCACACGCAGGCCATAATTGATATGCAGGATAGAGGCGCTATCGCATTTGATTACGGCAATAACCTTCGCGGACAGGCCGAAAAAGGTGGATTAAAAGTAAGAGACGACAATGGAAAATTCCTTTATCCCGGATTTGTTCCCGCATATATTCGTCCACTTTTCTGTGAAGGCCGCGGACCTTACAGATGGGTCGCATTGTCAGGGGATATTTCCGACATAGACAAACTTGATGACCTCGTACTTGAAATGTTTCCTGAAGATAAAATTCTCTGTCGCTGGATTAAACTGGCAAGAAAAACTGTACCACAGCTTGCACTGCCTAACCGCGTCGCCTGGCTTGGACTTGGCGACAGAGCTGGATTTGCTCTTAGGATGAATAAAATGGTCAAATCCGGTGAACTGAAAGCTCCTATCGTAATTGGACGTGATCACCTGGACTGCGGTTCAGTCGCATCACCGAACAGAGAAACAGAAGATATGAAGGACGGTAGTGATGCTATAGCTGACTGGCCGTTACTTAATGCAATGTCTGCTGTTGCCTGCGGTGCTGACTGGGTTTCACTGCATAACGGCGGCGGTGTTGGTATAGGCAATTCAACACATTGTGGACAGGTTATTGTAGCAACTGGAACAGATGAAAAAGCAGAAGCGCTTCAGCGTGTACTTACGGCAGACCCTATGTTTGGAGTTTTCCGCCATGCAGATGCAGGATACGAAGCTGCTATCAAATGTGCAAAAGAAAAAAATGTAAAGATTCCAGGTTTAACGGTATAAACTGGTTTTAGGTTTTAGGGGTTAAGTTTTAAGTAAAAAACTTAAGAAAAATTATTATGAGCTATCAATCGTTTGAAAAACTGGATGTTTGGAAAAATTCATGCCAGTTATGTGTTTCTGTCTATTCAGAATTAAAAGAATGTAAAGATTATTCGTTTAAAGACCAAATGCAACGTTCGAGCATATCTATTGCATCAAATATTGCAGAGGGTGCAGAAAGAGGTTCTATTAAAGAATATATTAGATTTTTACATATTGCAAAAGGATCTGCTGGAGAACTACGAACACAACTTTATATTGCAGACAAAGTTGGTATTATTTCTTCAAATAGTAGAATTGAATTTTGTGATAAATTAATATCTATTTCTAAAATGTTACACGCTTTGATAAAATCTTTATCCCTAAAACTTAAAACTTAAAACTTAAAACTTAAAACTTAAAACTTAAAACCATAT
>CAZGAI010000267.1:0-659 GCA_964523175.1 uncultured Victivallales bacterium
TATCATATACTTTTTAGGTATTCAAGTTAGACTAATTTTATTGTCTTCTCTTACCTGGGAATATTGGCGAGTAGCTTGATAATTAGAGCCTGCATGAAAAGGTCTTCGCTGAAAGCGAAGCAGTTTTCGTGCTCGGTTCTGGTTTTAAGTTTTAAGTAGTAGAATTTTTCCTGAAAGACCTGTTTTTTTAGATTTTTTTGTTCTACCTAACACCTAACACTTAACACTTAACACTTAACACCTAAAACCTAAAACCTAACACTACGTTACTGTAAAAACCTTTTCGTGGAATGTCTAATTTTAAAATATAGTATATGGTAAAAACCTGAAAATTTCAACAATGTTAAAATCATTTTTATTGGAGTGAATCTTTTTCCATCTATAAAGAAGAAAATTTACTGTTTTAAACAGATATGCAAACTTCTTCAAGTGAAGAATGTTACATGTAAAAACCGCCAGAATGTTGATGAAAATATAATAACTTTTGAAGCAGGAAAAACTGCACCTAAAAATAATATGTTTCATGAAGTTAATGATGATGTTAGATTAGCAAAAGTTATGACTGTGGTTGGTCCAAATGCCTCAGGAAAAACTAATTTTTTTAAGCTTCTATTTTTTATAAGAAATTATGTGTTACATTCAAATATAGATAAGCTTAG
>CAZGAI010000267.1:669-5743 GCA_964523175.1 uncultured Victivallales bacterium
TTCCCATAGCACCTTTTTTATTTGATGTAAAAGGAACTTCGCCTATATCAAAAATTGAAGTTGAAGTCTATATAGAGAAAATTTTGTACAAATATGTTCTATGGGTTAGGGCTGATAATATTGTAATTAAAGAAGAATTGAAGTATAAAACTTTAGGTTCCAGATTGAAATCTTTGATAAACCGTTCTTTAACTGAAGATGTAAAAATAAAAATTGGTGAATGTGAGTTGAAGGACAAAATAAATGTTTTAATGGAAAGTTCTGATATAAATCCAAAAGCTTCTATTTTAGCTATGTTTCCGTTTATCAAAAGTGGATATGCCGAAATATTTATTTTGTTTTGGAAATTTTTTTATACTGATATTAATTCAGCTTATCCAATTCTTTTTAATAGAGATGATTCAGATGCAGCCCAGCAGAAAGTTGCAAAATTATTCTTGGAGGATAAAAAATTTAAAAATCAAGCTATAGAATTGCTTCATTTATTGGATCTTGGATTAGATGATATTGATGTTTCTAAAGCAAAAGATGTAAGCAGTGAACGTTATAATATAATGGGTGTTCACCTTATTGATAATATTGGGTTTAAGCTACCATGGTTATTAGAGTCAGAAGGAACACGTAGGATATTCAATTTGCTTGATAAAATTATTTTGGCTTTGAACGATGGTGGATTATTAGTCCTTGATGAGCTTGATGTAAATTTACATCCTGATCTATTGGTGCCTATTATTGATAGATTTGCTGATCCTGAAGCTAATCCCAAAAATGCACAATTAATTTTTAGTACTCATTCTCCACTTGTAATGAACAAACTGGATAAAACACAAATTCTTTTAGTTGAGAAAAACAATAAAAATGAAAGTGAAATATGGCGCCTTAATGATATGGAAGGTGTGAGGCATGATGACAACTGGTATAAAAAATATATATCCGGGGTTTACGGAGCTAAACCAAGAGTATAGGAGATAATATAATGGTTAGAAGAGCTGCTAAAATCTCGGTTTTGATTACAGTTGAAGGAACTACTGAAAAAGCATTTATTGATTATCTTATTGAATGTTTTCAACGTGGAGGATGTAGTTTTACTGTCAAAAATGCACAGGGCGGTAGTCCCACTACAATAATAAGTTCAGCTATTTAGGGATATAGACACATACTACTTTGAAGAAAAATATATTATCCTTGATGGAGACATAGGTTTAACTAAAAAGACTCTGGAACTTGCAAAAACACATGAAATAGAATTAATAATTACAGATCCTACTTTTGAGGTTCTATTTTTAGAAATTTTAGATGTTAATTTTTCAAAGGATAAATATAATACGTCTGCCAAATGTAAAAAAGAGTTTAATAAAAAAATTGATAGCTTATCTAAAACTAATAAAAATACGTATCATCAAATTTTACCACAAAGAGTATTGAATGCTAAAAAATATAGTGTTACTAATTTGAAAAAACTTATAGACATTGTTTCGAGATAATAGTAGGGAGTATCGGTCTACTAGACAATTCTAAAGCAGTTATGTTTTACAATAAACAAAAAATCTTTGGTCCACGAATTTCGCAAATTAACTCGAAGCAGTATAGCCGCACTTGTCCGCCATTTTATCCGGCATAGCTTAAACGAAGGCGGGAGCCTTGGCTATGGAGGAGAGCGAAGGAGTACCCAATTTTTTTCACCAAATGAAGCGAATTTTTATTAGATGCTTTTGGCAAAAGAAACTCTATCTTCGATTAATTAGGTGACAAATATTCTCTTTTATTTTTTTATTCAGAAATATGAAATTGATAAAATTTACGTTGTCCGGATTCCAGCAGTTCCTGTTTCCAAAGTTTCTGTGTTTTCTCTACTGTAATTGATTCAAATTTTATCGTTTGTCCAGGAAAACGCTGGGCTATAAGCGGAATGTCGGCGGTGATGACATTTGCAATTCGAGTATAGCCTCCGGTTGTTTGGCGGTCACTCATTAAGATGATAGGGTTACCATCTTTCGGGACCTGTATTGTGCCGAGGTTTATTGCGTCGGAGATTATATCAGCTTTGTTTTTGTGTTCAATTTCAGGCCCCTCTAAACGATAACCCATCCGATCAGCTGAGTTGGAAATAGTGTAGGTGGAATTCAAAAATGTACGAATACCTTTTTTAGTGAAACAATCATTATCAGGACCTAGAATAACTCGAATCGGGTCTTTTGGGTTATAAGTTGGAACAAATTCATCAGCGAGTCCAAGTCCAACTCTATTTGTATCTATTTCTTTATCTTTTCCGTGTAATAAATCACCTGCTTTAAGATGCCGTCCTTCGTAGCCTCCCATCTCTCCTTTTGCGTATGTAGAACTGCTGTTCAGAAACTTTAAAACATCAATTCCGCCGGATACACAGACATAGGCACGCATCCCGCTCTGTCGTTTACCAAACGATAAAACCTGTCCTCTTCCGATAAATTGAGAACACCACATTCTAATTGGAGTCTTATCTATCATTGGCGACAAGTTTGCACCGCAAATACTGATAATAGTGTTGTGAAGTGCTTGAAGAGTCGGCCCCATCATCGTTATTTCTATTGCCGCATCATTTCGTAGACTTCCTGCTAATACGTTCCCGGCCTGTATTGCAAACTGGTCCATTGCACCACTTACCACTATACCCTGTTTCTGGTATCCGTAGCGGCCAAGATCCTGTATGCTTGAGTATAAACCCGGATTAATAACTTTAAAGAGTTCCATTATGCTGCTTCCTTCTAATTCTATGTGAGAAGATGTACGAAAATTAAAAAGTTAAATAACCAATAAACAACAAGAAATATCCAATTTTCAAGTTATTTGTTTGGCTGCCCTTGATTATTGTTGAATATTAAATTCACCAGTCTACTTATTATTGTTTTTGGCTGTTTCAATACTTGTAAATATTATTGATATTAATTCCTCATTCTCCTGTAATAACGATTCTAGCTTAGTTATTGGTTTAATTAATTCTGCTCGAATAATAATCTTGACCCAGGCTTTAGTTTCTTTTACTTGTTTATTGAAAATCTCTTGTTGTTTATTGAATATTTATTAGATATATCCTTAATTATAAGGAGGTTATATTATTTTCCTACAGCTTGGATTGTGATGCTATGAGCCTTCAATTCTTTGACTAGATTTTGTACAAATAACAATGCGCTGGGTTCATCGCCATGAACACAAACAGTGTCAGCTTTAATTGAAATTGTTGAACCGTCTATAGCTTTAACAGTCTGTTGTGTAATCATTTGGATAACACGTTTTACCGCTATATCAGCGTCATGAATAACTGCATTTTTCATTGTACGCGGAGTAAGTGTACCGTCCGGCATGTAGTTTCTGTCTGCAAATACTTCCTGTGCGACTTTTAATCCAATTTTTTCGCCTTCTCCGCATAGCATGCTTCCGGAGAGACCGAATATTAAAAGTGATGGATCAATATCATATATCGCACTGCATATTGCTTTGGCAATATCGCGGTTTTTTGCTGCTACATTATATAGTGCACCATGCGGTTTTACGTGCTGCATTTTTACATTGGAAACATGACAGAAAGTCTGTAAAGCACCTATTTGATATACCATCATATTGTAAACTTCATTCGGTGTTGCCTGAACTGCGAGTCTTCCAAAACCGAACAGGTCATTATAGCCGGGGTGTGCACCGATTGCTACATTACTTTCTTTTGCTTTAAGAACTGTCTTTTGCATTACATTATGGTCTCCGGCATGGAACCCGCAGGCTATATTTGCGCTTGTAATTAGTGGTATAATATTTGCATCATTGCCTACTTTGAAAGCGCCGTAACTTTCACCTAAATCACTGTTTAAATCAATATTATTCATGTTCTTTCCTTTCAATGCTCTGGTATTCGTCTTCTGGTATAGATGTAAAACGCAATGTATCACCTGCCTGAAGTAAAAATGGATTCTCGCCTGTAATGTCAAACAGTTTTAAAGGAGTTTTACCTATAATCTGCCATCCTCCGGGCGAATCAATAGAATAAATGCCTGTCTGTACATCAGCAATACCCACAGAACCCGCTTTAACAAGAGCTCGAGGAGTGGCAAGTCTCGGCGTGGCAATACGTTTATCCATGCCGCCTAAATATGGAAATCCAGGTGAAAAACCAAGCATATAAACAAGGTATATAGTTTCGCTATGGATTCGTATCACATCTTCCATTGTTAGGTTATTACTATTTGCTACGTTTTCTAAATCAGGTCCAAAGTCTCCGCCGTAACAGGTCGGTATTATTATCTCTCTAGCAGGCGGAAGTGCTTCCGTTTCTGTTCGCATTTGAAGTTTTTTGAGTATTTTACACAGTTCTTTATAATCTATAATAAGTGAGCTATAAAAAACAGAAATGCTT
This sequence comes from uncultured Victivallales bacterium, assembly GCA_964523175.1. Classification (GTDB taxonomy): domain Bacteria; phylum Verrucomicrobiota; class Lentisphaeria; order Victivallales; family GWF2-38-69. The sequence goes on from CAZGAI010000267.1 coordinate 5,051, forward strand.
GTATAGGTTGGTGTCCATTCAATAACGCCTCTAATTTGTTCTTTTTTAAGCAGTAAGGCTATTTTTCTAATATGAACATTTGTTTCTTTCGAAATAGCGTCGCCGAATCGCATGCGGACAGCATTGTCCCCCAATGGTGAAAAAGTACATTTCATTTTTATTTCTCCCTCAATGAGTATTACTCACCACGAAGAGCAACGCTTTATGCGTTGTAAACACGAAGTTTGCCAAGCCGAAGGCATGGCTCACGAAGATTTTATTAAAGTGAAACCCATTTATTTGCTTTTTATGGAATAAAAATAAATAAACTTCGTATTCTTCTTATCTTCGTGGTAATAAACTTTTATTTTTTTCGTATCTTTCGTGGTAATATTTATATTTGGTTCCTTCGTAGTTCTTTGAACTATGGTGGGTATGAGCTGTTTCAAGTCTATTAATTTTTTGTGATTAATATCTAAAATAACGTCGGAATTTCAATAATTAATGTTTTAATACCCAGGTACGCTGTTAATGCAAAAACCAGCCACCCCAAAACAGTCATCCAAAGGGGGGTGTTTAAAATCTCCTACAATTTTTTTTCTGAAGACAGCCAGTAAGGTGGCCCCCAGTATTAAAGGTAAAATAAGGCCGTTGAATGCTCCTGTCATATCGCTTAATCCCAGAAGGGCATTCAGGCCGAGGCCGCCTCCAGCT